>JAZNYA010000109.1:0-2976 GCA_045594145.1 Candidatus Stercoripulliclostridium sp.
TGCATTGGTATATTGAACGTAAGGACCGGTTTCACCATCAAAGGAAAGAACTTTATCATAGCTAAAGGTTATATCCTTAATACGATTATTGGATAGAGCAAAGAATATTACCGCACCTACGCCAACTTTTTCTGCAACGGCTTCTTTGTCACTAAGATTTGCGTTCTTTTCGTTAATGATAGCATAGCTCTTTTCTACAGCCTTGTTTAAAACGTCCTTTAGCCATACGACCTTACCTTTACGAGTGGACATCGTTCCATCTTCTAGCGAAACCATGCCGAAAGGAACGTGTACTAGGTCGCTGTGCCACTCTTTACCCATTAGCTCTACAACCTTAAATACTTGCTTAAAGTGAAGGTTTTGTTGGTATGCAACAACATATAAACATTTGAAGAAATCATAAGTGTTCTTCCTATAGAAAGCGGCTGCTAGGTCACGAGTTGCATACAAGGTTGCACCATCCGTTCTAACCAATAGGCACGGGGGCATGTTGTATTCGCTTAAATCCACTACCTTAGCCCCTTCGGACAAGGTTATTAGATTTTGGGATTCCAATTCTTCCAAAACGGGAGTCATTTTGTCGTTATAGAAGGCTTCGCCATTATAGCTATCGAACTCTATACCTAGGCGTGCATAAACCTTCTTAACTTCTTTTAACGTTAACTCTTTGAACATATAGAAGAGCTTTAGGGCTTCTTCGTTACCGTCTTCAATTTGCTTGAACCAATACCTTGCTTGGTCGTCTAACGTGGGGTCTTTTTCAGCTTCTTCATGGAAGCGAACGTATATGCCGGTTAGTGCTACGAGTCCATCTTTTTCTAGGTCGATGGTGTCGCCCCAGAGCTTATATGCAACTATCAACTTGCCAAACTGGGTACCCCAGTCGCCAAGGTGGTTTATGCCAATTGCATTATAGCCGAGCTTCTTATACATCTTATAAAGAGCTCCGCCTATTACGGTTGAAGAAAGGTGTCCGATATGGAAAGGTTTAGCAATATTGATGGAACTATAATCTATGCAAACGGTCTTTCCTTCTCCTTCCTTGGATTCGCCATAATTTGCTCCTTCTCTTATGACGGCACTTAATATTTTGCCAGCTTCTGCATTTCTATCAAGCGTAAAGTTAAGATATCCGTTAACGGCTTCTATCTTTTTGAAGGGATGCTCCTTTGCGTTCATCAAATTAGCAAGGTCTTGGGCAATTACAACGGGCGGTTTTCTCAACGCCTTTGCAAATCTAAAACAAGGTAACGCATAGTCGCCTAGCGTGGTGTCTTGGGGAATGACTAGATATGATGCAGCTTCAACCGAATCTACACCGTCTACGTTGATGAGTGATGCTACCACTTGCTTTACTTCTACTAAATCCATATTTTCTCCTAATTCTTAGTTACCATTTTATCCTTTACCAAATAATAATCGGCTGATGGGAACGCAATCCTATCCGTCGTCGTTATTATGGTTTGTATGCCCTTGATTGCATCAAAGAGTGCTTCCCTTCGGTTTGCATCAAGTTCGCTCATGACGTCGTCCAGTAAGAGCACCGGCGTTTCTCCCGTTCGATTTTCAAAAGCTACTATCTCTGCAAGTTTAAGCGACAATACCGCCGAGCGTTGTTGACCTTGCGAACCAAACCTTCTTAGGTCTATGCCGTTGGCAGAAATCTTAATGTCGTCACGATGCGGGCCTATCGTCGTATACTCTAACCTTTGGTCGTTTTCTCTGGCATTATCAAGTAGTACCTTGAGAGTCTTTTCTACGTTATCGTAATCCACGTTCTCGGTTTCATACAAGAGTGCCAGCCTTTCTTTCCCGCCCGTTAACGTCTCGTGCCTTGCTTCCGCTATAGGAGCAATTTCATCAATAAACTTCTTTCTCTCTTTTATGATATAAGACGCAACCCTAATAAAGTCGGTATCCACTATCTTTAGCATACTATCGAGAGATGGTCTTCCCTTGTAGGTCTTTAGTATTTTATTGCGTTGTTGGAGTAACGCATTATACCTTTGCAATGCGTAAAAATACGTCTTGCATTGTTGGGAAATACCTATATCCATAAACCTGCGTCTGTCTGCAGGGGATTCTTTAACAAGTCGCATTTCTTGCGGGGAAAAGAAAACTACGTTTAGTATTCCCATGAGTTCGCCAATCTTCGCAACCGGCAACTTATCCACCAATATATGCTTCTTGCCTTGTGGATCAATATATATTTCTATAACGTGCTTGCTAAACCTTTTTTGCACGTTTAAGGTTACTTTTGCTCCGTAGTTGGTTTCCCATTTTATTAGTTCTTTATCACGACTATGCCTTGAAGAACGTCCCACTGAACAAAGATATACGCTATCTATCAAATTAGTTTTGCCACCTGCGTTTTCCCCGTATACAACGTTAAGTCCCGTCCCAAAATTGACGGTAGCACTTTCATAACTTAAGAAGTTTTTCAGTTCAACGCTCTTAACTAACATTAATCTTCCAAATTAAAAGGAGTTACTTGGTATACGTAGTGGTTTAACCAATTATAGAACAATAAATTCGCAGTCGATTTCCAACTAAAATTTATTTCGTTTATATTGCCGTTCACAAAATAATTCTTGGGTTGCTCTATGGACAATCCCTTTGCTTTATCACGAAGATACTCGTTCTTCAAAGTCTCTCTATCATACTCGGAGTGACCGAAGAAGAAGAATTTCTTGTCGTCACGACTCTTTACTATGCTTAGTCCGCAATCATCACCTTCTGCAAGCACTCTAAGTTTCTTTTCCGACCTTACAGCATCCGCATCAATTTCCGTGTGGCGAGAATGCGGAATATTAAAGCTATCGTTAAGCCCTTTAAGCAAAGGGTCGTATTGCACCTTTGCTTTATTGGGGAAAATGCCGAAAAGCTTTTTGGCAAGCGGTCTTTTGGTGATGCCGTAATAATGATACATTGCAGCTTGAGCTGCCGAGCAAATATAAATGGTGCTGGTAACTTTTT
>JAZNYA010000110.1:0-4017 GCA_045594145.1 Candidatus Stercoripulliclostridium sp.
GGGTATTAGAGGGCTTGCCAAAGCACTCTCTTTAAAAAACCATGAAGTTACGGTTCTTGCCCCCGTAAAATGTAATTCCGGCATGGCACACGCAATGACTTTCTACAAGGATTTGTACCTAAAAAAGATAGAAAATCCCGATGAAAATTATGATTGCTATTCGTTTTCCGCTACCCCTGCAGATTGCGTTAAATTGGGAACGGAACTTATGGCGAGCAATCCGCCCGACCTTGTAATTTCCGGCATAAATAATGAACCAAATATCGGTACTACCATCGTTTATAGCGGAACTGCTGCTGCGGCAATGGAAGGCTCTCTTCTTGGTTTTAAGTCGATAGCTGTTTCCGGAAATCCGGAAAATGATGATGATTTTGATTATATAATCAAATTTTTTGTTGATAATTTAGATTATTATTTGTCGCTATGTTCTCTCGATTATGCCTTGAATATCAATATAAATAATCAAAAAATAGGCAATCTTGGTCACAAAATTACTCCCATAGGCGTAAGAATATATAGCGATATTTACTTAGTTGGTGAAGGCAACGAGCATGGCATTCCGCATAAGCTCGTAGGCAATCCATTGCCCGTTGAAAACGTACCTGACTGCGACGTAAGCTGGTTTGAAAAGGGTTATGCAACCATAACTCCGCTAACTTCCGACCACACTTCGTTTACGGCTCTTGAATCACTAAAGAAGATGGTGGAATAATGAAAGTAGTTGTTGTCGGTGGTGGTCCTGCCGGAATTATGGCGTCAATTACTGCAAGTGACAATGGTCACGACGTAGTTTTAATAGAAAAAAACGCTAAAATAGGGCGAAAATTATACATAACCGGAAAAGGCAGATGCAACGTCACCAATGCTTGCGATGCTCGTGAGTTCATACAAAACGTCGTTTCTAATCCTAAGTTTATGATGAGTGCGATTAGAGCCTTCAACACAGACGATACTCAAGAATTCTTTGAAAATTTAGGAGTTCAACTTAAAGTCGAACGTGGCAATAGGGTTTTCCCGGCATCCGACAAGTCTTCTGATATTATTGACGCATTATTTAAGGCCTTAAAGGCACGAAACGTAGACGTTAAATTCGAAACTGAATTTCTCGACGTGCTTTTAGATGGAAACGTAATTACACAAGTAATTACCAACAAAGGTAAAATAGACTGTGATCACCTAATTATTGCTACCGGTGGCATTTCTTACTCAAAAACAGGAAGCGACGGCAAAGGACTAAATATTGCAAAAAAACTCGGGCATGAAATTATAACTCCCGTTGGTGCTCTTAACGAAATATTGGTTAAAGGCGTTTTGAATTTTAATGGTTCTCTGTTGAGCCTCAAAGAACTTCTTCTTCCGGAAGGATTATCTCTAAAAAACGTTAGTTTAACGGCTATCAACAAATCTAACGGAAAGGAGCTTTCTTATGAGTTCGGCGAAATGTTATTCACCGATAACGGTCTTTCCGGTCCCATTGCACTAACGACGTCTTCACGTATTAATAGGGCAGATTTTGGCTCGATTCTCCTAAAAATCGACTTAAAACCCGCTCTTGATGAACAAACGTTAGATAAAAGGATACTCAGCGACTTCGCCAGCCAAAGCAATAAAACGTTCATAAATGCTCTTTCGGAACTACTTCCCAAAAGCCTTATTCCTTTCATAGTTGCCGTAACCGGAATCAAAAAAGATAAGGTCGTTAACTCCATAACGAAGGAAGAGCGACGTTATCTCCTAAATGCCCTAAAAGAGCTTACCTTTGAAGTTAAAGGCCTTGCGGACGTCGAGCGTGCAATCATTACTGCCGGCGGAGTATCAACAAAAGAAATTAGCCCAAAAACCATGCAAAGCACAATCATAAGCAATCTATCTTTTGCCGGCGAAATGATTGACGTGGATGCTTATACGGGCGGATTCAATATACAAATTGCACTTTCTACCGGTTACGTAGCCGGAAGCAATATATAGAAAGAAGGAGAATACTAATGACACTCAATATTGCCATTGATGGACCTTGCGGTGCAGGAAAAAGCACAATAGCTAAACTCATTGCCAAAAATTTAGGTATCGCATATCTTGATACCGGTGCTATGTATAGGGCACTTGCCTATTATGCAATTAAAAACGGCGTTCAACCCAATGATGAAGCCGGCGTTTTACCCTTGCTTGATGGCGTTACGATGGACGTAGAATACAGCGAAAACGGTCAAAAAGTTATAATTAACAGTGAAGACGTTACGCCTTATATCCGTGAGCACCACATTTCCATGGCGGCATCAACCATTTCTAAAATTCACGCAGTAAGATTAAAACTTGCAGATTTACAACGTCAAATCGCTAAAAAAACCGATTGCGTGCTAGATGGCAGAGATATAGGTAGTTTCGTGCTTCCAGATGCAAACCTTAAAATTTATATGGATGCGTCTGCCGAAGTTAGAGCTCTAAGAAGAAAAGGCGACCTAGAAGCAAAAGGGGATTTTTCTCATACGCTAGAAGAAATTTTAATGGACGTTAAGGCTCGTGATTACCAAGATATGAACCGTGATTTTGCTCCCTTAAAAATAGCGGACGGAGCCATTGTTCTAGATACTTCTAACATGACTATTGAAGAAGTAGTGGGTAAAGTAATTTCTTTATGTCAAGGCTTGTAGTCAGTCAATTTAAAGGCGTTTGCGAGAGTGTCGATAGGGCCATAAACAAGGCGTTTTCTCTGGAAAACGACCAAAAAGCATACACTCTCGGCCCAATTGCACATAATTCTAACGTTGTAAGTACGCTAGAAAAAAAAGGCGTTTTCGTTACCGATTCGGTTGAAAAACTAAAGAGTGGCGACACACTTATTATCTCCGCACATGGATGTACAAAAGGTGACTATGAACTTGCACAAAAGATGGGGATAAAAATCATTGATGCAACTTGTCCATCCATCCTAAAAATCCATGACGACGTAGCAAAATACGCCCAAGACGGCTATCATTTAATAATGATAGGAGATAAAAATCATCGGGAAGTTAAAGGAACCGTTTCCTTTAGTGAGAGCTACACAATAATAGGGCAAAACGACGAAATAGACGTTACTCCTTCATACGATAAATACCTAGTCGTCGCCCAAACGACTTTTCCGAAGGAAAGGTATGATTTAATTGCAAAAAAAATAGAAAATTTACTCATCAACCTTTCAAAAACAGTTGTAATATTAAATACTATTTGTTATACTACAATACGTAGGCAACTGGAAGCACATGAACTCTCTAAAAATGCTGACTTGGTTTTGGTTGTCGGCGATAGGCAAAGTGCAAACGTCAATCGGCTCTTTGAAATCGCAAAATCGCACACACAAAACGCCTACATTATCGAAAATGTAAACGATTTAAAATCGGTTGCAAAATACAATATCACAATGCCCACAATACTAACGGGCGCATCAACTCCCAAAGAGTTGGTTATGGAGGTTATCAACATAATGGAACAAAACATCAACACTGTTGACGTCAACGAAGTTGAAGTCAAAACCGAAGCAGTTGCTACTGCTGAACCTGAAGTAAAGACCGAAAAGAAAGAGGTCGAAATTACCACGATGGAAGAAGCTCTCAAGAAGTACGCTCCCAAATCATACCGTGAAGGCATGACCGTTAAAGCTACTATTCAATCTATCGATCCCACCGGCGTTACCGTTTTCATCAGCCTAAATGGTAAGAACGACTCTGGCTTTATCGCTAGTGATGAAATGGAACTCGACGGAAGTTATGATATGTCTAAATATGCTATCGGCGATAATCTCCAAGCAATCATAATCCCCAAGACTGACGCAAAGCTTAAGGCCATCAACCTTTCTAAGAAAAAGTATGACGAAATCTTAGTTGCTGACGAAGCTGTTAAAGCAATTAAAGACGGCGAAGAATTTACTCTCACCATCCAAAGTGCTATCAAGGGCGGTTTGCTTGGTAAAATCGGTTCATATTCCATCTTCGTTCCCGCTAGCCAAATTAGAATCGGCTACGTTAAGAACCTAGAAGA
>JAZNYA010000111.1:0-6075 GCA_045594145.1 Candidatus Stercoripulliclostridium sp.
CTTGGCCTCCGACTTAGCAAGATTTCAATCTTACCCTTAACGCTCCCGTTAGGGAGTAGTTAACGCTACGCTACACAAACAAGCACGCTTAACTGAGTTTTTTCCAGATTTTATTGAATAGCTTGAACATTAGGGGGCTAATCTTTGTTTCTATAGGCTCCGTGGTTATTACCGATGATTGTATGGAGCGTGCAACAAGGTCGGGGATGAGTGCAAGCAAGGTATCGAAGGCAACGTCTACTTCTCCGCTTGCAAGCGTGAACATGGCGTCTCCATCAAAACGTGTGTGGCTGGGGGAAAGGGCGAGAGCAAAACCATCGTGGGCGATGTCCGCCAAAAGATTGGCTTGTGCCTTGGTTAATTTTGCGTTCGTAAGCACGCATCCTATCGTCGTGTTTGCACATTTGGGCTCATCAAAGCCACCCATAGTGAATATTTTCTTCATGGAAATAGGCGTGCCGTCGGGAGAAAGGGCTCCTGCAATTATTTCCCCGTCTTTTACTACGTCACCAAGTGCGTTAACAAGGGTTATGACGGCTATTTCTAGGCCGTTTATGGAGTACGTTTGTACGCCGAGCCCGGTTTTTACTGCGGTAGACATGCCAAGAAGCTTGGAAACCGTGCTTCCGCTTGCTCCACCTATAACGCCTTTTTCGAAGTTGCCGACCCTTGCGTTCTTGCAGGCTTCGTAGCCGGCTTGCTTATCGGGATAGCCAAACTCCTTGTATTCTAGGTCATATATGCTTGCTCCAACGACTATCGGCACTTTATATTTGCCGGCATTGTAGCCCTTGCCGTTTTCATATAAATAATCCATAACACCGCTACCGGCTTCCAAGCCGAACGCAGAACCGCCGGAAAGTACGACGGCATTAACGGAAGATACCGTCTTTTCCGTTTTTAGTAGGTCGGTTTCTCTCGTTGCCGGCGATGAACCACGGATTGAGCATCCGCCAACAGCTCCGTCTTCTGCTAGAATTACCGTGCAACCGGTACCTTTTTCTTCGTTTGTATAGTGTCCAATCTTAAATTTGTTAAGCATATTCTTCTCCAAACTTATTTATCTATAATAGTTTAACATAAATAATGACAATTTCAAGAGAATATGTTAAAATAAAAATATGAAAAAGATAGAATTATTGGCCCCTGCGGGCAGTTTGAAGAAATTAAAGACGGCCATCGATTTTGGTGCGGATGCGGTTTATGCGGGCGGAAAGGAGTTTTCTCTCCGTGCTTATGCGGATAATTTCACCTTGGAAGAAATGCGTGAAGGCGTAGAATATTGCCATGCCCGTGGCAAAAAAATGTACGTCACCGTCAATATATTCCCCAAAAATCGTGACTTCGAAATCGCCAAAGATTACTTTAAAGCACTGGAAGAAATAGGCATAGATGCCGTTCTTATTACGGACGCAGGGCTCATTTCCCTTTGCAAAAAGGTCGCTCCACGCCTTCCCATACACCTTTCTACCCAAGCCAACACCTTGAACAAATATACCGTTGAGTTCTGGGCAAGCCAAGGCGTAGAAAGAGTCGTTCTCGCAAGAGAGCTTTCCTTTGATGAAATCAAAGAGATAGGTGAACATAACAAGGATACCGAACTTGAAATCTTTGTCCACGGAGCAATGTGCGTTTCTTATAGCGGTAGATGCCTTCTCTCCAATTACCTTGACGGCAGAGATGCCAACCGTGGCGAATGCGTTCAAGCTTGCAGGTGGAATTATTCCATAACCGAATATAATCGTGGTGGAGAACCGCTACAGATGGAAGAAGACGACAGGGGAACTTATATCCTTAACTCCAAAGACCTAAACATGATTTCCTATGTTCCGGAAATCATATCTGCCGGCGTTCACTCCCTAAAAATAGAAGGTCGCATGAAGTCCGAGTATTACCTTGCTACTGTCGTAAACGCATATAGAAGGGCTCTCGATAGCTACTTTTTGGGAACCTATACCGAAAATTTAGCAAACTTCGAAAAAGAAGTTAGAAAGGTTGTTCATCGTGATTATACCGTAGCCTATGCCCTTGGTAATAACGATAGAACCATCGCTTACAACAGCGGACAAAACGCAGGAACCCATGAGTTTATAGCAGTTGTGGAAGACTATGCGGACGGCTTTGCTACGGTGGAAATGAGAAATCGTTTCAGAAAGGGCGACACGCTGGAAGTACTTTCTCCCGGCGAATACTTTAACGAAGAAATACTCCTTGGCGAAATGTACGACGACAAGGGCAACCTTATCGACGATGCAAAAATCGTACAACAACTTGTAAAAATCAAAGTAAACTTCCCCCTTTCCAAAGGTGATATTTTAAGGAGAAAGAGATAGTGGAATTACTTGCTCCGGCAGGCAATCTTAATACTTTTTACGTAGCCGTAGGTAACGGAGCAAACGCAGTATATCTTGGGCTAAAAGATTTTTCCGCAAGAAAGAGTGCGGAAAATTTCTCCTATGAAGAGCTTTCCACTGCCGTAAAGTTCGCTCGTGTTATGGGCGTAAAGGTTTACGTCGCACTAAACACACTCGTGAAGGAAAACGAGCTGGAGCAGTTTTTTGATGCCGTATATAAAGTATACAATCTTGGCGTTGACGCCGTCATTTTGCAAGACCTGTTTTTAGGAAAATATATTCACGAAAGACTGCCCGCTTTGGAACTTCATTTGAGTACGCAAGGCGGAGTAAACAACCTTGAAGGTGCCGTCGTAGCAAAAGAATACGGCTTTAAGAGAGTCATACTCGCAAGGGAAACCCCCATTAGTGAAATTAAAAAAATCGCCACCTTTATGGATACGGAAGTTTTCATACAAGGTGCACTTTGCACGTCATTTTCCGGACATTGCTATATGAGTAGTTTCGGCGGGGGCAACAGCGGAAACCGTGGACTTTGTAAGCAACCTTGCAGAAGGACCTATACGCTCGGCAAGGGAGAAGAAAATTATGCCATTTGTACCGCCGATTTATGCGTGGGCGAAAGTATTTTCGAACTAAAAAAGGCAGGGGTAAAATCGCTTAAGATAGAAGGAAGGATGCGTAGGGCGGAGTACGTTTCGGCATCCCTTCATTATTACCGCAGTTTACTTTATCCGCATGAAAAAGTGGGTGGAGAGCTTTCTGCCCTAAAGCGAACCTATAACCGTGGCGACTATACAAAAGGGCTTGCTTTTGGGCAAGATAAAAAGTTTTTGTCTACCGCAATCCAAGGCCACGTCGGAGAGCGTGTTGGTAAAGTAAGCAAGGTTTTAGGTACTAAAATACTCGTAAAAGGTAGCCTAAACCCAACAAAAAGTGATTGCTTTAAGATTTTAAGAAATGGTAAAGAAGTAGGTAGTGCGGAGTATCAAGGCGAAAAAGCGAAGGATGCAGTGCCCCTTGTTTTTAAAGGCGAAGTGGAAGTTGGCGACGACGTATATATCACCACGGACGTAAGGTTAAACAGGGAGCTTTCATCAAGCGTATCTTGTAGAGTTCTGGATTTAGAGTTTAGTGCAAGAGAAAACGAAAAAGCAAGAGCAACGTTATATGCCGACGGTGTTATGGTTGCAGACTGCCTAAGCGACGTCGTTCTTCCTACCGCTACCGGAAAACCCTTGGACGAAGAACAAATTAAGAGTGTATTTATGAAAGCCGGCGAGTATCCCTTCGCCGTATATGATTATAACGTAGAAATAGTAGGCAAGCCTTTTGGAGTAAAGAGTGTGCTTAACGCCCTTCGCCGTAAGGCATACGAGCAAGCTTATGAAAAGTTATCTTCCGTTTCCGTTGCTCCCGCTCAAAAGATAGCCTATGAAAAGCCAATGCCCAAAATCAAAGAAAAGAGCACGGCGGTAATTGGTGAAAGCTTCGAAGACCTTGCGGGCTACGATATTGCGATTTTCGCTCCTTCCGATTATACGGACGAAAGATACTTCCAAAAGTTTTTTGCATCCACCCAAAACGCAAAAGAAAGATATCTTTATATTCCGTCGCTCATAAACTCCAAAGATATAGAGATACTTGGAGCGGTCGCTCTCGATTTTGACGGCATATATGGTGAAAATCCAGCCGTAATAGAACTCGCAAGACGCTGGAATAAAAAGTTGTTCATCGGCCAAGACTTCAACATATTTAACTCTATTTCTCTTGCCATGGCGGACGAGATATGCGAGCACGTTGCAACGAGCAAAGAACTTAGCGAAAAAGAGATATACGGAACGGGCTATGCAAATAGTAGTTTTGTTTCCGTGCGTGGCGACCTAAAAGTCATGGAGCTCGGCTATTGTCCATATGGTAAAAATTGTGCTAAATGCACAGCCCCCACACTCAATTCGCTTACCGATTATGCGGGAAGAAAGTTTACGTTGCGTAGAATAAAGCTTTCCCGTTGTTATTTTGAAGTTTATAATCCCATGGAGCTAATTTACGACGACTTCAACTTGTCCCTTTATAATTTTGTTTTGCATAAAGGCAAGGAAGCGGAAGAAAGGATGAATGCAAGCGTTAAGGAGTATCGTGGTATCGCCCGTGCCGTAACTTCCGGACATCTTAAAAATCCCGTAGAATAGCACCTTGAAATTGATTGCAATCCATGTTACAATAGTGGCGTAGGAGTGCATTATGAAAAGATTTGAGTTTACAATCAACGCAAAAAAAGAAGATAATATTATGTACCATTTCTTTCCTATCGAAGTCGGCGAAGACGTTGGTAGGATAGAATTTTTTTATGATTTTTATCCCGAGACCGTCAAAGGCGAGATGTGGAAAAACGAAGTAGGCATTTGCCTAAAAGACCCCGATGGCGTAGACGTGGGTACTAGGGGAAGAAAGGGCGAAAAGATAGTCGTATCCGGAGCCTATTCGACGATTGGGTATGAAAGAAGAGAAATCGTGCCCGGAACTTGGACGATAGTCGTTACCGCAAACCGCTTCATTTCCAATGAATATACCATCAATTTCACCGTCGATTTAATAGATAAAAAGGCGGGCTGGTATTGTGGCGATACCCATTGCCACAGCCATCTTTCCGATGGACATATGAGCTATGATTGGATAGTAAAAAGAGCGGAAAGAAATAAGCTCGATTACGTCATAATGACCGACCACAATAGAACGGTTATGGGCGAACTTCCCATGAGCGACAAGGTCACCATGATAAACGGAGTAGAGATGACATACCCCATTGCTCACGCAAACGTTTGGGGCGTAAAGGTTCCTTATTCCAAGGGCTTTGCTACCAACGACTTTAACGAGTGGATGGAAATGAGAAAAGAGTGCGAAGCAAATGGTGCTATCGTTTCCATAAACCACCCCAAATGCAAAAAGTGTGGCTGGCTTTGGCCACTTGAAGGCGAAGACTTTTGGGATAGAATAGAAGTTTGGAACGGACCCATGCGTCCCGATAACCAAGAGTGCATAGAGTGGTGGCACTCCCTTCTTTGCCAAGGTAAGAAGATAAAAATAGTAGGCGGTTCGGACTTCCACTACGACGTCCTGGTAACCAACTTTTTAGGCAACCCCGCAACCTACGTTTATGCAAAATCCAATTCTCCCGTGGATATTTTGGACGGCATAAGAAAGGGCAACGTTACCATTTCCGAGTACCCCGGCAAGCGTGGTACCGTTATCACCATGACTAGCGGAGACGCCATCTGCGGTGATACCGTAGCCTATGAAGAAGGTGCTACCGTAAAGGTGCAAGTTAAGAACTTCCGCCGTGGTCAAACCCTAAACGTAAAGAGTGCCACCGGTACTATTTTCTCCACCAAGTGCAAAAAGACCGGCGACTATGAATTTGAAGTTAAGGTTGCCGAAAAGGGCTTTGTGAGAGCCGAAACCAAGAAAATTTATGACCCAATCATGAAGTTCGTTTTGAACATGGCTCTTCTTCTTATGGTACCCCAACAAGCTTTCAAGCCACACGCAAAGGATGGGTATTGTACTAGTCTTTGTTCGCCAATATACTTTGAGTAAAAACGCATTATTTTGGCGAATAATTTCACAAAAACAAAAAACTCCCTGCAGGTCACGTACGCCTAAGTACGCTCCCATTGGGAGTTTTTCTTTTGCTCATTCTTCATCCAAACTAATGCGTTTT
>JAZNYA010000112.1:0-2355 GCA_045594145.1 Candidatus Stercoripulliclostridium sp.
ACGGGGATTTTCAGTCCCCTGCTCTACCAACTGAGCTACCGAGGCAAAAAATTGGCGATCCGGAAGGGACTCGAACCCTCGACCTCTAGCGTGACAGGCTAGCGTTCTAACCATCTGAACTACCGGACCGCAAAAATTGCAACTTGTGTGGTGGGCCTTCACGGACTCGAACCGCGGACCAATCGGTTATGAGCCGACCGCTCTAACCAACTGAGCTAAAGGCCCACACGTGAATTCATTTGTAAGTTGCTGGTCGGGGTGAAGGGATTTGAACCCCCGACTTTCTGCTCCCAAAGCAGACGCGCTACCAAGCTGCGCCACACCCCGAATTTTCTTCAGCAGTGTATCTCAACCGCGCCTTAATAATATACAATATCTAAAAAGCGTTGTCAACAAAATTCTTTAAGTTTTTAAGAAAATTTTTAATTAGTTAAGTCTTGCATATTTTTATCTTATATGCTTAGCAAAATCAAAATTATATATTGCAAAATTTATTAATATATATTATTATATAATATGTATGAATATGTATCTAAATATTCATATAGATAAGGAAGAGAGAAATGGAGTTTCTATATAAAATTAAAAAAACTTTTCTTAAATTAATAGGAAAAGATGAAGAAATTAAAATCAAAGACGATAGTCAAAAGCTCAAAAATGCTACAAGATTTGACCCGGACGTAAATATAGGCCTATCCGATGCCGTTGTAGCAGAAAGAGTTGCCGATAAACTTACCAATCAAAAACCCATAAACCGTACCAAGAGCTACGGAAGAATAATTTTTGAAAACGTATTCAATTTTTGCAATACCGTTACCATAATCCTGGTTGCCCTACTATTCTTTGCCGGTGCCGGCATGTACGGAGTATCTTCCGTAATCGTTATCGCAAATATAGCAATAGGAATTTGGCAAGAAATTAAAGCAAAACATAAAGTTGAAAAACTTTCCATGGTTATAGATAACACTTGCGAAGTAATTCGTGGTGGCATCCATAGCGAAATTAGCACGAAGGAAATAGTTTTAGACGATATTTTCATCAGCCGTGCAGGTCTACAAATGCCCGTTGACTCCATAATTAAGAGCGGAACCATAGAAGTAGACGAATCTATTCTTACCGGTGAATCTGTCCCTGTTAAAAAGCAAGCCGGTGATTACGTTCTTGCAGCATCCGTAATAGTTTCTGGCGAAGCAATCATGAGAGCGGATAAAGTTGGTAAGGATTGTTACATAGAAAACGTTGCAAGAGTTGCAAGAAGAGTTAATAAACCCCGCTCCAACATATTCTCTATTCTTGATAAAGTTATTAAAGGCATATCAATCGCCCTAATTTTCCTTGCAGGATTGCTATTAATCTCCCTATTAGTAACTGGTGCAGAATCCATATTCCTATTAGAATCCAACGCTGGTGCGGGAAACGCAAGCAAATTCCAAAGCATTGTAATCACCATTTCAGCAGCAATACTAGGCATGCTACCTATCGGCATGTTCCTACTCACGTCCACTGCTCTTGCTGCATCTACCATCAAGTTTGCTAAGCGTAACACGCTACCACAAGACTTGTATTCTATAGAAATGATTGCAATGGTAGATACTCTACTGCTTGATAAAACCGGCACGATCACCGATGGCAAGTTGGAAATTATAGAAGAAAAATTGGTTACTAACGAAAAAATTAAGGTAGATGAGATTTTCGCAACCATCGTACATGCAACCAAAGACCAAAATAGTACGGCAAATGCCATTAGAGAGCATTATTTGTACGCAAAAACGCTCGAATATGCATCTTGTACTGCTTTCTCTTCCGCTCGCAAATTTAGTGCTATAACCCTTAAAAACGGCGTTAGTTATTTAATGGGTGCTCCCGATTTCATTACCCGCAATGCTCCCTACGTCGAAGAGTTCGTACAAAGAAATGCAGAAAACGGTAGACGTACTCTTGCCTTGGTTGAATTCCGTGGTGACGTTGAAGACTTCACACCCGAAAAAGGACGCTCCATCGCAGTTATTTCACTCGAAGATAGACTTCGTGGCGACGTGAAGGAAACGCTAGATTGGTTTAGAGAAAACGACGTCGATATCAAGATTATTTCCGGTGACAACCCTGTTACCGTTTCACAAATCGCATCCAAAGCCGGCGTTCATAACGCAGAAAACTATTTAAACTGCAAAGGTCTTAGCGATGAAGAACTTGTAGAAAAAGTAGAAGGAACCACCATTTTTGGTAGAGTTTCTCCCGAGCAAAAGCAAAAAATCGTCAATATTTTGCAAGAAAAAGGCAGAGTTGTAGGCATGGTCGGCGATGGTGTAAACGACGTTCAAGCATTAAAAGAAGCAGACTGCTCCATTTCTTTTG
>JAZNYA010000113.1:0-5353 GCA_045594145.1 Candidatus Stercoripulliclostridium sp.
CTTGAACGCAAAGGAAATATTGACGTCCATAGCATACATACCCTAAATTTGCAGTACGAAGGGGAGCTGTTTAACGCTTCCCCACGTACTAGGGAAGACTGTGAGTACTTCTTCCGTCAGGCATCGGAAGCTGGGGCAAGACTTGATGCCAAGTACTATACCTTCCACGGCCCGCCAAGGCTAAAAAGAACCCCATATAATATCAACTATGAGTGGATGGGAAAACGCCTTAAAGAGCTCAATAATATAATGAGTGAATATGGTGGCGTTTGCCAGCTTGCTTATGAAAACGTACATTGGACTTTCTTTAGCAATCCCGAATTTTTTGAAAAGTTGAAAGAAATAGTTGACATCAAGGCTACTCTTGATATAAAACAAGCAATGCAATCTAAAATACCAGTTGAAGATTACATTAAAGTCATGGGCAAAGATTTGGTAACGGTTCATCTTTGCGATTACCATGCCGACGGCAGTTTGGCACTACCGGGTAAGGGTAGCGTGGACTTCGTCGATTTATTCCGTAAGTTGCTGGAAATTGGCTATGATGGCCCGTTGCTTATGGAGCTTTACGCAAGAAATTACGATAACTTCGACCAAGTTAAGAGAAGTTACGAATATTTACAAAAATGTGTTATTACTGCCGAAAAAGGCTAAAAGGAGATAAAATGAAAAAAGAATATAAGGCAATCAAGTTTGATTACAATAATATGATGGCTACTTACGTCGGTGAAAAAGAAGGTTTTACCGATAAGCAACTTGCTAGCACTAAAAATCTTGCTGTTCAAGCACATTCTTTCTTTAAACAAAATCGTGGTACCGGTATGATGGGATGGAGTGAACTTCCCTATAACCAAGGCGAAGTTGTAAAAGATATACTAAACACGGCTAAAATCGTAAGAAGAAATTGCGATGCTTTCGTAGTTCTAGGTATCGGTGGTTCCGCTCTTGGCCCCATGGCTGTTTTCCAAGCACTTTGCCACCTTCGTCACAACGAATTAAAGCGTAACCAAAGAAAAGCTCCCAAGTTCTACGTAGAAGACAACGTAGACCCTGAAAGAATGGCATCTTTGTTTGACATCCTTGACCTTGATAAGACCGTATTTAACGTAATTACCAAGAGTGGTTCTACTTCCGAAACGATGAGCCAATATCTCATCATCATGAACCTTCTCAAAGAAAAATACGGTGACAAAGCAAACGAACACATTATTGCAACTACCGATGCAAAAAATGGTAATTTGATTAAAATTGCTAAGAAAGAAAACCTTAAGACTTTCATTATTCCCGATGGAGTAGGCGGAAGATTTAGTGAAATCTGCCCCGTAGGTTTGCTTCCTGCAGCAGTTCTTGGCATCGACATCAAAGAAATGCTTAAAGGTTGTGCTTACATGGATAAGCTTTGTCGCAAATCCGATTATAAATCTAATCCCGCTCTAGTTGCTGCCGCTCTACAATATCTAGCAATTAAAGACGGTAAAAACATTAGCGTTATGATGCCTTATGCAGATTCCCTAAAACTTATGGCTGACTGGTATTGTCAACTATGGGGAGAATCTTTGGGTAAAGCCGTCAACAACAAGGGCGAAACCGTTAACGTTGGCCAAACTCCCGTTAAAGCTCTTGGTGTTACCGACCAACACAGCCAAGTTCAACTTTATACCGAAGGCCCGTTCGACAAGGTTGTTACCATCATTGGCGTAGAAAACTATCGTAAAGAAGTTGTTATCCCCGGCGGATGTGAAGATTTCCCGAGCGTTTCCTTCCTAAGCGGTCATACCTTAAACGAACTTATCACTTCCGAAATGTTTGCAACCGAATATGCATTAACCAAGAATAATCGCTTAAACAACATGATTACTTTACCCGAAGTTAATGCTCACACCATCGGACAACTTATGTTCTTCTTTATGCTAGAAACCGCATACCTTGGTGCAATGTTTGACATTAACACCTTCAACCAACCCGGCGTAGAAGAAGGCAAGAACGCAACTTATGCTCTTCTAGGCAGAGAAGGATACGAAGCAAAGGCTGAAGAACTTAACTCTCGTCCCCAAAAGAGTGAAAACTATATCATCTAATGTTAGAAGTTAAAGAACTAAATCAAACTTATTTTTATGGAACTAACGCTTTAAATAGCGTTAGTTTCATGCTTAATGACGGAGAAAAACTCGCCGTCCTTTCTAAGACGGGTGGTGGAAAGACTTCGCTAATTAAGTGTATAGCCGGGCTTTTTCCTGCAGATAGCGGGAATATAATTCTTAACGGAAAGGATATTACCGCACTTAAAATTAAAGATAGGGACGTACGCCTAGTTTACGATGATGGTGGTTTAATAAGAAAGCGTAACGTAAAATTCAACCTTACTTATCCTTTGAAGCTTAGGAAAGTTGATAGGGTGGAAAGGCTGAAAATAGCCTATGAAACCGCCAAAGAGTATGGTCTCGAGCCCTTTTTTAAAGAGCCGGCGTATAGACTCTTTACGCCCGAAATAATAGCTCTTGCATTGGCTAGGCTCAAACTTAGAGAAAGTCCGCTTACTTTAATTGACGATTTGTTCTCGTTGTCAAACGGTCAAGAAAGAAAGGATTTGTTTGCAAAATATCTACCGAAACTTAAAGAAATAAGCGGAAACGTAATTTTTGCTACCGATTCTGTGGAAGAAGCATTCTCGTTTGGGGATAGAATTTTGGTCTTAAATGCCGGATATCTCGACCAAATTGGCTCAAGCGAAGAACTAAAATCAGCTCCGGCCACTTTGACGGTGGATTCCATTGTTAATCCTAACAAGAATAGAATAACTGCATTGGTTAACGATGGTGTCGTAGATTTTTATGGGCTCAAAATCAAGTTGCCCACTGAATATTCTTCCAATGAAGTATTCTTGAGTTACGAACTAATTCAAGATGAGAACGGATGTGAATTTAAAACCGAATATGAAGTTTATGAAGGAACTTCAATGGTTTATCTTGTTAATTCGAGCGGTGAAAAATTGCTAAAAACCAACAAAGACGTAGTACGATTCGTTAATATCAACCTAGAAACGCTCAAGCTTTTTGATAGAGTTAGCGAAAAAGTATTGACTTTTGAGTTAATCTAAATTTATAATAATTACATAAACAACCTGTATCGATGATGCGTTCGGAGAGTAAGTTTGTAATAATATGGTTAATTTTTACTATGCTATTATAGTCTCTTTCCGTACGTGAAGGAGACTTTTTTATGGATAAAATAGGCGTAATTGGAATAATTATTACCGATAAAAGCGTTGTTCCTGCGGTTCAATCCTTGCTTTCCGAGTATGGCGATATTATTTTAGGACGTATGGGCATACCGGATAGGGCTCATGGAATACATGCAATCAGTATCGTCGTTGAAGGTGCAAACGAGAAAATCTCTGCACTAAGTGGCAAACTCGGAAGAATAAAAGACGTTGTTGTCAAAAGTGCAGTTACAAATATAGAATTAAAATAAAATATAAGGAAGTGCAAATTATGAAAAAAAGATTTTTACTAACTGTTGTAACACTGACGCTTATAACCGCGCTTGCTTTATTTACGCTAGTAGGCTGTACAGGGGATGATAACGACCAAAATCCTAATTCTCCCGTAGAGATTAAAGTTTGCGTACCGGACGGAAGTCCTGCAATCGCTATAGCTAAACTACTAAAAGACGTTCCTAGTTATGAAGGCTATAATATTAGTTATGAAGTAGTAACCGGTGCCGAAGGCATAGGAGCAAGACTTGCAAGCGGACAAGCAACTATCGCTATTGCTCCGACTAATGCCGGTGCAACTCAATACAATAAGAATAACGGCAAATATAAACTTGTCGCAACTGCGGTACAAGGTGCTCTTTATATGGTAGGAAAGGGTGAAGTTAGTGGTAACACCACCCAAGAAAAACTCGCATCTTTAAAAGGTAAAACCGTATATAACATTGGTCAAGGAGCTACTCCCGATTTGACTTTTAAGTACATTTTGGATTATTACAATATACCTTACCAAGCAACCGACGTTGAAAGTAACGATTACGTAGCACTTAAATACGTTAACGCAGGCAGTGAATTGATTCCTTTGCTTAAACAAAACATTGCCAAGTATGGCATCATGGGAGAGCCTGCAGTTACCAAGGCTAATGCAAACGCTGGAACTACTACGCTATTCTCTATTCAAGACTTATGGAATAGCGTTACCAACACTAGTGGTGGATTCCCACAAGCAAGTGTGTTTGTAAACAGTGCAATTTTGGACGGTTCTCATAATGCATTTATCGACTGGTTCTTAGATAAACTTGAAGAGAGTGCAAATTGGACCAAAACCAATGGAACAGAAGCAGGTACCGCTCTAGCTGGAGCTGGTTCAACGGCACTAAACGGACTAAATAACGCTATAATTGAAAAGTGCAATATACAAATACTTAGGGCAAATTCTGCAAAGGTAAACGTAAATACCTATTTGACAGCTCTTCATAGTTTTAATCCCCAAACTGTTGGTGGCAGTGTACCAAACGACGCATTTTATTACGCTGTATAATAATGAAAGAACTAGCACAAAAGTTTAAAAAACTTAATTTGACGAATTTGCTCTACCCTACAATTGGGGTAGGGCTTTTCGTGCTAATTTGGTTTATAGTAGCGGAAGTAATCGGCGTTGAAATGATACTTCCTACCCCCGTAGAATCAATTAAAAGATTGTTTATGCTACTAGGGACTAACGACTTTTGGCTAGCTGTTGCAGGGACTTTAGGACGGGCATTATATAGCTTTACGCTATCAACGGCTTTAGCGATTTTGCTAGCAGTAATTTCATATATTCTGCCGGTATTTGCAAAAATTCTAAGCCCAATGGTTATAATTTTAAGGGCCGTACCAACGATGTCGATAATACTTCTTGCATTAATTTGGCTTGATAGTAAATCTGCACCCGTTTTAATTGCCTTTTTGATATTGTTCCCACAACTTTACTCTTCTTTTTTAAGTGCCTTAAATGCCGTAAAAGAAGAACTAATTGATATGAGTAAGGCATATAAAGTGCCCGTTTTTAAGCGTGTAATAGGGCTTTACGTTCCGGAAATCCTACCTTCATCAATTGATGCAATGAAATCAAGCGTTTCCTTTGGCGTTAAAATTACTATTGCCGGTGAAGTTCTTGCCCAAACTTTTAATTCGATGGGTGTCAGTATGCAAATAAGCAAGCTTTATTTCGATACTGCAGAACTTTTAGGCTGGACGATTATGGCTATAGTATTAAGTTATGCTCTTGAAGGTGTTTTTAGCTTGATAAAATACTTTGTGGTTAGGAGAAAATCATGAGAATTATTGACGTTTCTAAAAAATATGGAGAAAAAGTAATAT
>JAZNYA010000114.1:0-8513 GCA_045594145.1 Candidatus Stercoripulliclostridium sp.
CGACAAAAGAAGAGATTATCAGCACTTGCTTTGCTGGTAATCTTTTTATTTGTAGCGGTGTTTTTCAAGTTGACTTCCGTTACCGTTTTAAGAAGCGGAGAACTCCAAGCAAAAGCTTTGGAGCAGTGGTATCGTGACCTGCCTATAACCGCAGAGCGTGGCGAGATATTGGATGCAAACGGCGTGGTGATTGCAGATTCCGTTACCACCTATACGATATACGTTCGCCCTGTGGATTGCTCCAATAAAATGGAAACGGCAAAAATTCTTGCCGAGTATCTTGAGCTTCGCTATGAAAGGGTAATGGAAAAACTAAACTCACGTAGTTCGGAAGTGGTGGTAAAAAAGGACGTCGATAAGTCTACCGTGCTAAAAATAGTAGGTAGCGTGGCTAGTGGCGTCTACGTTTCCCAGTCCATAAAGAGAGTTTATCCATACGGCGACTTTTTAACGCAAGTTATGGGATTTACCAACGTAGACGCATCCGGACAAACCGGGCTTGAAAAATACTACGAAAGTTATCTTAAGGGGCAAGATGGTTATGCCTATACCCCAAGCGACCTTGTCGGCAGAAAGTTAAAAAAGGGTGTAACCTACTATAAAGAAGGCACTAAAGGGGGAACGTTAAAGCTTTCAATTGATAAAAACGTGCAAGACTCGGTCGAAAACGCCATAGAAAATTGTGCCTTTAATACCCAAGCTAAGACTGTTAGTGCCATAGTCATGGAGTGCGACAGCGGAGCCGTTAGGGGCATTGCCACAACGCCTTCCTTCAATCTTAACGAAGTGCCCAGGGACAACGTAGCCGAGCTGATGAAACTTAGCAGAATCAACCTTATAAGCGACGTTTTCGAGCCGGGCTCTACCTTCAAAATGGTTACCGCAGCTCTTGGCATAGATTCCGGTAAAATAACTACCGCATATCGTTCGTATTGTGCGGGACATTTGGTTGTGGACGGCCAAAGAATAAAGTGCTGGAAGACGATAGGGCACGGCTCGCAGTCCTTCACGGAAGGTGTAGCCACAAGTTGTAACTGCCTTTTTATGAATATTGCATTAACGCTCGGCGTAAACTATTTTTATGACGGCATGGAGTCCTTTGGGCTAATGCAAAAAACGGGCATAGACCTTGGCGGAGAAAGTAGCGGACTGAGTATAAAACGAGAGTCCGTTAAGCCCGTGGACCTGGCAAGAATAGGCTTCGGGCAAGCGGTAGCCGTTACGCCAATAGAACTTTTGACGGCTTGTAACGCAGTAATAAACGGTGGAAAACTCGTCACTCCGTATATTGCAGAAAGCGTCGTAGATTATCTCGGAAATGAAGAAAAACTTGCCAAAAACCAAGAAAAAAGGCGAGTAATTAAGGAAGAAACTTCCCGCATAATGAGAGAAACGCTGGAGCAAGTTGTGCTTGTAGGCTCGGGTAAAGGTGCCAGCGTGGAAGGAATCCGAGTGGGCGGAAAAACGGGTACTGCCCAAAAATATGAAAACGGAGCAATCGCCAGGGGAAAGTACGTTTCCACCTTCATAGGCTTTGCTCCCGTAGAAAACCCTAAATATATTGCACTCATCGTCGTTGATGAACCCGTGGGTGCATATTACGGCGGACTCGTTGCCGCTCCTTACGTAGGACAAATATTCAAGAGTATCTTTTAAGGAGTAGGTATGATTTTAAAAGAGTTGCTTGCCGGCGTTAGCGTAAAAGAGTACGTTAACTATGATGAAAATTTGATAATTAACGACCTTACCACTTGCTCGTCAGAGTGCAAAAACGGCAGTTTGTTTTTTGCAATAAGGGGGTACTCTCACGACGGCTCAAACTATATTTCCGACGTCGAAGCACAGGGAGCCGTCGCAGTAGTTACCGAGAGCGTTTTAAAGTGTGGATTAACTCAAATTATAGTGGAAGACGCAAGAGAATCCATGAGTTTGATGGCGTCTAATTTTTATTACAATGCCCATAAGGAACTAAAAATAATCGGCATTACGGGTACTAACGGCAAGACTACGGTAACCAAAATGATAGGGGATACGCTTTTGCTTGCAGGCAAGTCCGTTGCAACAATCGGCACTCTCGGAGTCTTTTTTAACGGAGAAAAAGTGGCTACCACGCTAACAACTCCCGACCCCATAGATTTGCATAAAATATTCAGTAGAGCATACCTTGCCGGCATCGAGTACGTGGTAATGGAAGTAAGTGCCCACGCCTTAGAATTGCGTAAGCTCAAAGGGGTTAAGTTCGAAGTGGTAGCACTAACCAATTTTACCCAAGACCACCTTGATTTTTTCGGCAATATGTGCGATTACAAAAATGCGAAAAAGCGTCTTTTCAGCAATGAGTTCTCGTCCTTCCAAGTCATTAACGTCGACGATGCTTTGGGCATAGAAATCATTAGGGAAACGGCTGTTCCCTTTGCTACCTATGGGCTAAAAAATCCCAGCGACGTCTTTGCAATCGACTACGATACCAAGCGTGAAATTAGGGCGATAATAAACTGTTTTGACGATGTTTTCGAGCTAAAAACACGGTTTATTGGCGATTTTAACCTTTATAATTCGCTTACTGCAATAACGGTTTTAAGGTTGCTTTCCGTAGGAACGGAAACCATTTTGAAGGCGTTTTTCAAGATGGAAGAAGTGCCCGGAAGATTTAATATTTTAGGAAAGACGAAAAGGGTAATAATAGATTTTGCACACACTCCGGATGGATTAAAAAACCTTTTGGAGAGTGCAAGAAAGATTACGGAAGGAAGGTTAATTGTCGTTTTCGGTTGCGGTGGCAACCGTGATGATAAAAAACGCTCCATAATGGGTAAAATTGCGGGGGCACTTGCCGACTTTACCGTAATCACCAGCGATAATCCACGCTATGAAGACCCCTTGAACATCATTAAGCAAATTGAAGAAGGCCACAAAGAAGTAAGCCGAGATTACATATCCATACTTGACCGCTCGCACGCAATAAACTACGCCGTAACAACCGCAAGTCCACGTGATACGGTCGTCATAGCGGGAAAGGGTGCGGAAGATTATTTGGAAGTAAACGGAATTAAAACTCCATATTCGGATAAGGCGGAAGTTTTGGAATCGTTCAGGCGGTACAATTATGAGTGATATAAAGTTTTTCTCTCTCGCTTTCATTTCTACGTTCTTCGTCGGTATGTTGCTTGCTCCTGTCGTAATCAGCCTAGCCAAAAGGCTAAAGGCGGGGCAAACTACCTTGAAGTACGTCACCCAACACGACGGCAAAAGCGGTACTGCGACTTTCGGTGGGCTGATATTCCTTCTTGCCGTAGCTATAGTAGTAGCAATATTCGGCGGATTCAAGTATTCCTTAGCCCGCACGGCACTTGTAGTCACACTGGCTTACGGAGTGATAGGCTTTTTGGATGATTTCATAAAAGTACGCCTAAAGGACAACAAAGGGCTTAGGGCATACCAAAAAATCATATTCCAGCTCGGTGTTGCCGTGGTAACTGCCTTTTTCGCATATAAGAGCGAATATATAGGCTCTAAAGTGCAACTGAATTTTTCGCTCGGCGAATTCGATATGGGTGTTTTTTACGTGCCTTTTGCGGTAATAGTTTTTCTGGCTCTTTCTAACGGCGTCAACCTAACCGACGGTTTGGATGGGCTAGCCGGCACTACTACCGCATTATATTCCGCCTTCTTTACCATCGTTATACTCATAGAGTATATTGATGCCGTTGAGTGTGGAAAAACTCAGTATGCGGTAGAGTTAAGGAACCTTGTGCTCCTTTCCGTTTGCGTAATAGGCGGAGTGGTGGCTTTTTTGTGGTTTAACTCCCATCAAGCCAAAATCTTCATGGGAGATACGGGTTCTCTTGCACTGGGTGGCTTTACCGCAACGCAAGCGTTATTCATAAAGAATCCTTTGCTTAGCGTGCTTGTCGGTATAGTTATGGTGATAAGTTGTCTATCGGTCATACTGCAAGTTGCAAGTTTTAAACTTCGTGGAAAACGCATATTCTTAATGGCACCGTACCATCATCATCTTGAATTAAAAGGCATAAACGAAAGTAAAATCGTAGGCTACTACGCAATTATAACGCTGATTGCGGGCGTCACCGCTCTAATAATCATCTAGGAGTGTATATGAAAACGGCTTTAGTAATGGGAATACAGTCAAGCGGTATATCGGCAAAGAACCTGCTTATAAAGCTAGGGTACGCCGTCCGCTTATACGACGACAATTTAGAAATTGAAAACAACTATAAGGACAGGGGCGACGAGATATATGAAAACTTGGATTTGGTGGTCGTTTCCCCGTCCATCCCCTTTAATCATCCCGTAGTAAAGGGGGCGGAAGAGCGTAGGATACGAGTAATAAGCGAATTAGAGCTGGGAGCAAGCGAACTTAAAGATTGCACTATCATTGCAGTTACCGGCACTAACGGCAAAACCACTACGGTAGATATGCTGGAAAAGGTTTTAAAGATAATGGGCAAAAAGGTGAAGACCATGGGTAACGTAGGATATCCGGTATCGCAAGTAGCTTATGACGGCGAAGAACTGGACTACGCCATAATAGAGTGTTCTTCTTTCCAGCTGGAGCGTACTTATACCTTGCATCCCAAATTCGCACTCTTTTTGAATATTTCTCCCGACCATCTTGATAGGCACGAAAGCTACGACGAGTACTTTAACGCCAAAAAACGCATATTTAACGCACAAAGCGTTACGGATTACGCCGTGCTAAATTACGACGTCAAGCAAATACGAGAGCTTGCTAAAAAACTCCCCGTCGCAATAAAGTGGGTTAGTTCCAAAGAGCAGAAAGGTGACGTAACCATAAAGGATAACTATTTCTATCTTCTCGGTCAACCGCTCATAAGCGTAAGGGAAAGTAGAGCAAGGGGCGAGCATAATCGTTTTAATATGGCGGCGGTTATGACGGTAGCAAGACTCCTTGGAGCAACAAAAGAACAACTACAATCTTTCGTTAGGGAGTATCGAGTGCTACCCCATAGGGTAGAGTTCGTTGGAGCTACAAACGGAATAAATTTCTTTAACGATAGTAAAGGCACTAACGTAGGAGCATGCCTTTCGGCAATTCGCACGGTCGGCGGAAATGTTGGACTAATAATGGGTGGTAGCGATAAAAAGCAAGACTTCTACGAGTTCTTCGATGAAATATACGGCAAGGTCAAATACGTAGCCGTAACGGGTGCAAACGCAGAAAAGATATACGATTCCGCAATGAAAGTGGGTTTTACCGATATAAAAATAACTCCCACGATTGACGACGCAGTAAAGCTTCTTTGCGGAATTCCCGGCGTAGATACCGTGCTTTTCTCCCCGGCAAGTGCCAGCTTTGATAGATTCTCAGGATATCAAGAAAGGGGAGATTACTTTAAGAGTAGGGTATATGCACTCAAGGCGTAGCGTACTAATATCGACTTTTGCTCTGGCACTTTTTGGACTTGTAATGATATATTCGGCGTCGTCATATTCAGCGGAGTTAAAAACGGGCGACGCTTTCTTTTACGTCAAAAAGCAACTTTACGGCTTAATAGCGGGAGTCGTCACCGCATACTTAGGCTATAAAGTGAAAAAGGAGTGGTTGAAAAAATATAAGTGGGTTATATACGCCGTATCACTGGTACTATTGCTAATACTCTTTATTCCCGGAGTGGGACAATCCAGCTATGGAGCGACAAGGTGGATAAACCTAGGCTTCATAACCTTACAAAGTTCCGAGATAGCAAAGTTCGGGTTAGTGATATTCCTTGCCGGATATTTGGACGAGCATCCGCCCACAAGTATAAAGGGACTCGTAGTGCCGGTAATATGCGGGCTGTGTATTTGTGTAGCTGTTATGCTGGAACCGAATATGTCCATAACCCTGGTAATCGGTGCATCGCTAATGGTTATGCTATACGTAGGGGGAATAAAGAAAAAACATATATACGTAGCAGTATGCCTGGTGCTTATTGCAATACCTATATTGATTTTGTTGGAGCCGTATCGCATTAAAAGATTGGTAGCTTTCGTAGACCCTTGGGCAACTCCTAAAGGGGAAGGATATCAACTCATACAATCTTACTATGCCCTTGGTTCCGGGGGTATATTCGGAGTCGGGCTCTTTAATAGTAGACAAAAATACTTATATCTTCCTTTTGCGGAAAGCGATTTTATCTTTTCGGTAATAGGAGAAGAACTTGGTCTTGTAGGATGTATTATAGTGCTTGGCGTATATGCGGTACTGGTGTTTAGCGGTATTAAAATAAGCATAAAGGCAAGTAGCAGATATGAAAGATTGTTGGCGGCGGGTATAACTGCGGTTATAACTATCCAAACGTTGCTCAACGTTGCGGTAGTAAGTGGTCTCGTACCGCCTACGGGCGTTCCGCTCCCATACGTTTCGGCCGGCGGAAGTTCGCTTATGGTTTTCACTTTTAGTTCCGGGTTGCTGGCAAGCCTTGGAAAAGATAAAAACGAAGTGGAAAAAGTAAAATGGAGTAAACGGAGAAGGGTTAAGACGCATACATTGTCGTAGGAGAAAATATGTCCAAATATATCATAAAAGGCGGTAATAAACTTTACGGCGAAATAGCAGTGCAGGGTGCTAAAAATTCCGTGCTTCCAATTATGTCGGCATCACTTCTTACCGATGAAAAAGTCGTCATTAAAGGGGTGCCAAGGCTACGAGACGTCGAAAACATGTTAAAAATCCTACGTAATCTCGGCGTAAAGTGTGCTTATGAAGGTCATACGTTGGTTTTGGACTCGGCAAACGTGACGAAGACGGAAATCCCGGATAGCCTTGCCAGCGAGCTAAGAAGTTCGATATTTTTGTTAGGCTCGTTGTTGGCAAGAAAAAAGAGTGCTAAAGTTGCCTATCCCGGCGGTTGCGACATAGGTCTTAGACCGATTGATTTACATATAAAAGCACTAAGAGAATTAGGGGTAAGCGTAAAGGAAGAAATGGGATACGTCGATTGCGTTGCCGGGGAATTGGAACCTTGCAGTATAACGCTGGACTATCCGAGCGTGGGTGCAACGGAAAACGCCATGCTTCTCGCTACTGCCGTAGACGGTGTTACTACCATAGCAAATTGTGCCGAAGAGCCGGAAATTGAAGACTTGCAAAACTTCATAAACGCAATGGGCGGAGAAGTGAGCGGTGCGGGAACTCCTTTTCTTAAAGTGCGTGGTGGAAAAAGGCTAAGGGGAGTGGAGTATCAAGTGATGCCCGACCGCATAGAGACCGGAACTTTCATCATTGCGACGGCACTTACCGGTGGTGAAGTGTTACTAAACGGTGCCGACTCCGGTAGGTTAAACGCACTATTTTCAAAAATTCAAAAATGGGATTGCAAAATTGAAGAGAATAGTGGTAATATATTAATAACCGCCGGTGGAGAACGTGGCGAACTGGGGATAATAGAAACTAAGCCTTATCCCGGTTTTCCTACCGACCTACAAGCAGAAATATCCGTTATGGCTACCCTTGCAAAAGGCTCCACGATGATAGTGGAAAACCTTTTTGAAACTCGCTTCAAGCACGTTCCCGAACTGCAAAAGATGGGAGCAAGAGTTAAAGTTAAGGATAGAATTGCGGTATTTAACGGAGTTAAGGAGTTGCACGGAGCAAACGTTACCGCCTACGACCTTCGTGGTGGAGCGGGACTGGTGCTTGCCGGACTCGTGGCAAAAGGGGAAACGCAAGTTGACGGAGTAAACTTCGTCGAGCGTGGATATGAGAATTTGGAAGGAAAGTTGCTCTCTTTGGGAGCGGATATAAGAAAAATTTAGGGGAACTGATGAAAAGAAGATATCTTTCGGTGATAATAGGACTGATAATCGTAATGGTAATTGCGATTTTCGGTAATATTTGCAAGATAAGCAAGGTTGAAGTGGCGTTCGAAAAGGACCCCGTATCTTGCTCTGCCGTAGAGATATTCGAAAAATCCCAAATAAAGATGGGCAGTTCCATTTTGAGCCTTAATGAAAATATCGTAAAGAAAAACGTAATGGATTCGTATAGTGAAAACTTAGTGGCCGTTACGGATATCGTAAGAGTTTTCCCCAATAAAGTCGTAATCTACTGCGTAGAGCACGTTCCAATGGTGGCGGTAGGAGTAAAAGGGGAGAACGACGTATATGCGGTGGCGGACGGCGACTTCCAACTCGATAAAAAACTGCAAAAGAGCGACGTCGATTTGGATGATTTAATTTTAATTAAAGGAGTCGAAGTAGACGACACCTATAACACCCCGACGTTTAAGATTATTAACGACGTTTTTAAAGCTTTGGAAAACGAAGGCTTGGATTATAACGCACAAGCAAAATTTATTAGCACTCTCACTTTTGGAGTAGGCGAAGTTGTACTTACCACTCGTGACGGCAATACCCTTAACGTAAGCTATGGTACGGAAGGAGTTGCGGAATCGGTAAAAAACGCCTACAAAACCTATATTTCTAACCAAGAATTTTAATTTTTTTCTAAAAAATTACATTTCAGCATTGACATACGCGCACGCATAATA
>JAZNYA010000115.1:0-13673 GCA_045594145.1 Candidatus Stercoripulliclostridium sp.
TGTAAATACCAACGGAATAGGTTTTACCAATGGATGGTGGATGCATACTGGTACAACCTGGAGCAATGAAGCCATGTTTACGCAAATGGATACGTATGGTGATGATGGCTGGGCACTCAGTAACAAAAATGAACACAGGTATTTGTATAGCCGTGAAACAAGTGGACAACCACTTCAGCTAGGGTTCTTCTATACGCTTAGACTTTCAGAAAATGTTTATAATGGACTTCTAGCCGGAACAATAAAATTTAATCTTGAAACACTATATGACACGAATGGAACGGCTAATTTCTATACTTATCTTTATGCAGGAATAGGCTATGGGGTTGGAAATGACGTAACAACAGCTGATAAAAATGCAAAAAAAGGTACATATTTTGTTGAGACAAAAGGATACGTTGGTGATTGTACAGAAGCAGAAAATACTGTTAATGACCAAGGAATAACCAAAAGCAATTTGAATTTTAATACTGAAGCAACCAATAATGCAAAGAATGTAAGTAATGGTAATTTTAAATATTTACGTTTTGGCATTTGGGGACGCATAACGTCTACGGGCGAGGCAGACGTTACTTATGAAAACCTAGGCTTTAAGTTCAGTTTGGTACCTACGGCTGTTGATACAATGGCCCCAACTTATAGTGATTCAAATGAAGCTGTTGTTGAAAATGGAACTGTTATAAGTAGTAACCAATTGGTAATTACCGATAGTGACGGTGGCGTTGCATCATATACTCTTAATGGGCAAACGGTCAAGACGGCAAAAATTTCTAATACTTCGTTCTCTGCTAATACGACGATTACTCTTCCCCAACAAGGAACGTATACGATTTCTTCAGTAGATATTTGGGGAAATGTAAGAAGTAGTATTACTTTCGACTACTTCTATGCAAGTGTTGTTGCTCAAGCAAATACCGATGGCGTATTAGGTAACTATGATGGCGGTAAGATTGTATTTAAGGTAAACTATAGCGACGGCAATGGTTACCAATCACAAGAAATTACGAATAGTGGGGCATATGATTCCAACTTTAACATTTGGGCAAAGCCAAACGACGGCTACTATTTTGCTGGATTTACGTTAGGAGATCATTACTCTAGCATAAATCTAAATCTTGCCAGCAATAATACGATTTCACCAAAAGAAAGCAAGACCGGTAGCAATGGTAATTATCCAAGCATTAAGGCGGATACTCATGAATATCTGTTTAGCTGGAACGCATACACCAACCTTATAATTCCAGGTGATGGCAAGATTTACATAACCGCTCACTTTAAGGCTATTCCTACGACCAACAATAGCGGTACTTACGATAAGACTGCTAAGACGCTAACCGTAGGTTCCGTTTCCAATGCTCCGGGAGCGGGAACGATGAATCACGCCATAAACTACTCCGGCACGGCCAGTGGTTCTACCGCACCGGTTAATGTTGGTACGTATCCCACGACAACAACGGTTACTTGGAACGGCATTAGTGTTGGTTCAAAGACGGAAAATATTACCATTTCTCCCAAAAATATTACCGCAACCTATAACCTATCTCAAGATAACGTAAACTACTTTGCCGGAACCGACGTCACGAGCTTTGTAGGCTATGCTTTTGGTGCAAATGATATTTGCTCCGGAGATACGGTAGGGGCAACGCTCACGGGAACTCTTTCTGATAAAAATGCAGGAGCAAGAACGGTTGCCGTTTCCGCAACTCTTAATGGAACGTCCAGCAACAACTATAACCTAACCAATCCTACCGGCACACTAAACATGACGGTAAACACGGCACCGGTTAGCGTCACCTTTACTACTACCGGAAAGGTATACGACGGCACTACAACCGCAACCGTAAACGCACCCACCATAACCGGTATTATGGCGGGAGAAAGCATTTCATACGACCTTACTGCAAACTATGGTGATAAAAACGCAGGGGAAGGAAAGGCAGTAACTCTTGCAAGCACAAACGCAATAGCAGGGGCTAATACCGACCTTAATAACTATAGTATTACCACAAACGCATCAAGTCTTACTGCGAATATTACTCCGGCACCTTTGACTATAAACTATACGTTAACGACGTCCAAGACGTACGACGGAAATAACGTGGCGGAAGTAACAAACGTATCCGTTGCGGACTATATGGTTGACGATAACCTTCGCTTAGCACCTTCTGTTACTGCAACCTATACTGACGTTAACGTAAGTGAAAATGCAACCATCAACGTAGTAATTACCCTTGATGGAACGGAAAAGGACAATTATTCCTACGTTTCAAGCAAGACGGAATCCGGTAAGATTAAGGTTCGTGAACTAACCATTACGGCAAACGACCTTTCCAAGACATATGGAGAAAGTGACCCCACGCTTACTTATTCTGTAAGTGCACCCGGATTCGTTACGGCTGGAGATGAATCGAACGCAAATATTACTCTAGAGAGAGCTGGTGACGACAGCTATAAAGAAGGTGGTTACGTAATATCCGTTTCTTGCCAAAAGCCCAGCGATAACTATTATTTGAACGTAGCAACCGGTACGTTTACCATCAATAAGAGAGCAACGACCGTAACTCTCACCGATGGTCAAAACTCCGTTTATGGTGATGCTATCGCAGTAAATCAAACTGCATACTCTGCAACCAACGTAGTAGGCGAAGACGACCTTGGCGTTACTATCACTAAGGATGCCGGCATAGAAGTTGGTACCTACGATTTAACCGCAAGTGCTACCAACGGCAACTATTCATACACATTTGTTCCTAGCAAATATGAAATAACCAAGAGAGATTTGACGATAAATCTTAATTCGCAAGGCTCTGTTTATGGCGATAGTATAGTAGTATCAAACAGCGAATTTGCTACCGTTAACCTGGTTGATGGCGACGTAGTAGTATTGGTAATAACCAAGGCGGACGGTCAAAATGCAGGGAATTATGCTTTGAGTGGTGCTTTAGATACTACGAGCGAGCATTATGCAAAGATTAATAACAACTATAACGTTACCATTAACGGCAACGACTACGTTGTTTCTCCAAGACCTGTCGCAATTACAATTAAACCCCAAGGTTCAGAATATGGCGAAGCTATCGTTGTAAGCAACACCGAATACGTTGCAACCAACGTGATAGGCGAAGAAGACCTTGGCGTTACTATCACTAAGAAAGAAGGTAACAACGCCGGCGATTACGAGCTAACTTATGCTTGGAGCAACACCAACTATGCCGTAACCGGTGATAACGGCGTTTATACCATTAGTAAGGCAAAACTTACTGTAAAATACGCAGGCGAAACCATTACTTATGGTGCTACTCCCGCAGGCCCAGTTACCTATGAAGGCTGGAAGAACGGTGAAGGCGTAGCAAACCTTGATACCCAAGCGGTAGTAGATTTTAGTAGCGTAGATAAGACCGGCGACTACTTCACCGCAGGCGAATACACCAATCTTGAACCGAGTGGTGCAAGCGGAAAAAACTACTACTTTGAGTACGAAGAAGGTACGTTAACCATTAATAAGGCTCCTTTAACCATAAAATACGTTGAAGAAATCGTTTATGGCGGAACGCCTAATACCAATATAACCGCAAGCGAGTTCACCGTAAGCGGACTTCTTGATGGGGATAACGTAAGCGTTATTGGCGTAACGGCAACGCTTCCCGTAAACGCCGGTACCTATGAAAACGTAGGCGATTACTTTACGTTTACCGCAACCAACTATGAAGTAACTTCCATAAGTGAAGAAAGCTCTTTCGTTATAGCAAAAGCACCTTTGGATATTAAGGTTACGGCTCCTTCCGGCAAGAATTACGGAGATTTAATCGAACTAACCGTCGCCTATGGTTCCGCACTAAAGCCTTTCGTTAACGGCGAAGATGAAGATGATTTGACGAGTAAAGTAATCATAGACCTTGCAAAAATAGCCAACGATAACGGCTACGTTAATGCCGGAGCTTATGACCTTGTTGAAACCGGTGTTGTTACCAAAGCAACGTCTTCAAACTATGATATCACCCATACCGTTGATACTCTTAACGTATCACAGAAGACTTTGACTATAGTATATGACGGCGAAAGCAAAGTTTACGATGGTAAACTTCCTACGCCCAACGTGGATAATGTTACCGTAACGGGCATGGTAGATAGGGAAGATTACGATTACATAAAGAATACTTTAGGCTTCTCGTTTAGCCTTACCGCAAGTTCAGCAAGCAAGGATGTTGGCGAATATTCCGTTTATGCAAGCAACGTTGTCGAGCTTCTAAACTATCGTACTACGTTCAACAATTCCGCTTTCGGCGTTTATGGAATCACTAAGGCAACCTTGACGGCAACTTATGAAAGCGAAACCATCACGTTTGGTGGAACTCCCGTAGGAAACGTTGTTCTAAGCGGATTTGCAGAAGGCGACGATGAAGAAGTAGTTACAGTTAAGCCCACCGCAAACTTTGCAAGCATTACGGCAACAACTATCATAGGCGAAAACACCTATATTAATGCAAGTGACGTTCCTTATGAAGTAGCCGTAATAGGCGGAGAAGCAAAGAATTATAACTTCAATTACGTTAGCGGTTATTTGACTGTAAACCAAAAGGAAGCAACCATTACCGTAAAGGCCGGACAAGGCTCCGTATATGGTAAGGAAGTAAAAGTAAATCAAGGTGCCGGCTACTATGAAGTAGAAGGACTCATTGAAGGCGACTCTATTTCCGTAACGCTGGAAAAATTAGGCGAAGACGTCACGGTAGGGGATTATACTCTAACCGCCGTTTACGTTGCTCCCAACTATAAAGTTACGGTAAATGATAATAAGTATAGTATTACCAAAGCAACGCTGGAAGTAGCTATTTCCTATAACAATGCATCAGTACTCGATATCGACGTAGAAGGACTTCTTGAAGGCGACTTTACGGTTTCTTACGCTGGATTCGTATATGAAGATGATGCTAACGACCTAGACCTACCCGTTAAGGTTGACCTAGTAAACTTAATCGATACCTTGAAAGCGGGCCCCGAAACCTATGATATCCTTTATACTCTTGGCGAAGACGACCAATATATCTTCAATTACTCGGAGATAGGACAAATTATCGTAGTAGCATCGCTAAAAGACGTAGATTATAGCGGTCTAAGCTTCGTAAATTCAACAGTAGAATACGACGGCAACGCCCACTCCATAGAAGTATTGGGCTCCGTTCTTCCCAGTGAAGTAGAAATTCAAATCACCTATGAATATACCAAGCCCGGACGCATTAACGCCGGTATATACGGTGTAACAGCCAGCATCAAGGTACTAACCGCAGGCTATAAAAATGAAATCCCCAATATGACGGCAACGCTAAAAATCGAGCCTAGGAAAGTGGATATCACCTTGCTACCCCAAGGTTCGCTCTATGGTGAAGCAATCGAAGTATCACAAACCAAGTATAACGTCGATTCCAATAACGTAGTGGGCGAAGACGACCTTGGCGTTACTATTACTAAGAGTGACGTTATGAACGCAAACCATGGTGAATACGACCTATCAGTCGCAATTTCCAACGAAAACTACGTTCTAAACAACGTTACCGGTGCCGTTTATACTATTGCTAAGAGAAACGTAACCATAACGCTCCAAGACCAACAAGGTGAATACGGCCTTACCGCTATCGTTTCCAGCTTGCCCGCAAATTACGTTCTAAGCGGTGATGCATTAGTAAGTGATAGCGACCTAAGCCTAACTATTAACGTAGAAAGTGCAGACGTATATGAAGTAGGCAAAACCTACGACCTAAGTGCCGACGTTGCCGAAAATGAATGGTATAACTTTACGGTTGTAGATGCAAAGTATAGCGTAAAAGCAAAAGCAATAGAAATTACTCTTGCTAATAAGACTGCAGTTTATGGCGATATAGTAGATGCAACTACCACCTTCTCCTTCACAAAGGGCGGACTCGTTCGTCCTACCGACGACCTAGCACTTGTCTTCTCCGTAACCGATTGCGACAAGTACGTTGTTGGCGGTAATTACGATATAACGGCAGAAGCATCCAATGCAAATTATGAAGTAACCGTCGTCGGAGCCAAGTACGTAATTGGTAAGAAAGAGCTAAAACTTAAGGTTGCAGACCAAACGTCCACCTATGGTGACAACTATACGCTAGCAAACGACTTTGAAGTTATAGAAGGTTTGGTATCAGGAGACAGCAAGGAAGACTTGGGTGCTCAAGTTAAACTACTAAACGGTTCTTTGAACGCAGGTTCTTATATCCTTACTTTAGAAGCTACCAACGGCAACTATGAATACGTTGTTACCACGGGAACTTACTTAATCGAGAAGGCAACAACCTATCTCTACCTAGAAAATTATGCAACGACGTTCACCTATACCGGAGAAGCAATTAATCTAAATAGGACTGCAGATTCCTACGCCTATACCAATAGACCGGATTCTCAAGCAAACATCAAGTATCCTACCGACGTTATTATCAACGCAGGTTCCTATACAGTTGTGGTTTCCATAAACGAAAGCACCAACTTCCTAGGAGCAAGTGAAGACGTTATCATTACTGTAGAAAAGGCTATACCGGTAGCAAACTTCAACGTACTACTAAGCAAAACCTACGTTTATAATAATGGCAGTGAACAAACAATCAAAGTAGAAGACAGTGAGATAATATCGAAAGCCGACCTAGGCGAAGTAGTAGTAAGCTGGTCCAACAATACTTTCACCACCGTTCCCGAAAGCGGTAAGCAAGAAGTAGTCGTATCCTTCAGCGAAACTACCAACTATGTTGCTCAAGAATTTAAGCAAGTTATAAATATCCACAAGGCCAAGTACGATTTCACCGGAGTAAGCCATGAGTTCAGCTCCAAAGAAGTTGCCTATAACGGCGAAAATCACTCTGTAGAAGTAAGCGGTTTGCCTAGTGGTATCACCGTAGCATACTCTTTCGATGGCGTCGTCCAAGAAGCTCCGTTCTCTTTCAAAGATGCAGGCACTTATATCGTCCAAGCAATATATACTTACGATAACGTCAACTATTATGAACCCACCGAGCTAATTAAGTCCGCTTACGTCAAGATTAACCGCATCGATATTACCGTTAAGGTTGTAAACCAACACGGTTATTATGGTGATGCTCCCGAGTTTGACCCGAGTGGCGTAGAAATCATAGCCGGTAGCTTCGTTTTCGGCGATGAAATCGACCTCGACCTACAACTTGAACCCAAGGAAAGCTATCCCATCGGTATATATAAGCTAGTAGCAAGCACGACTTCAAGCGGTAACTATAATATCACCGTTGCAGCAGGTACTTATGAGATAATTCCGAGACCTATCACCGTTACCGTAGACGACAAAGAAGGCCAATATGGTGACGAAGACCTTCCCTTAACCTTCAAGGTAACGGAAGGTGCACTCATCGGCGAAGATACGCTAAAGGCAGCTCTTACCAGACAAGAAGGCAGAACGCCCGGCGAATATATCATAAGCGGTAGCGTGGTTAACCCCAACTATGCCGTAACGATTATTAGTGGTAAATATACCATTACGCCCCGTAAGATAACCATTGAAGTATTCAACCAAGAAGGAACTTCCGCTTCGGCATTAAGCAAGAGAGCATATAAGACCTTCGGTAAAATCTTAAAGGGCGACAACCTTAATATTCAAGTAGTCGGCGAAATTGGAACGACTCCCGGCGAATATGCAATTACTGCAAGTTATAACGACAACCCCAATTACGAAATAGTCGTTAAGCCCGGTATCTTTACGTTAATGAAGGCTGCAAAAATCAACGTTAAGAATCCCATCTATACTAAGCTATACGACGGTGTTCCGTACGTATTTGACGTAGAAGTAAGTAGTGGTGCAACTCCGGTATTCAGCATTGGCGGTATTTACGTAGAAAATGCGTTTACGGAAGTTGGTGTATATGAATTAGACATCACGGCAGGCAAGATGGGCGAGTTCGCAGAACCCGATACTTATCGCATTACCTTCGAAATTCGTCCGACCGAACTTGCTACGGAAAAAGATGGAATCCACTTCATAGTAAGCACGGAAGAAGGCTTTGGTGCAACGGAAACGCTAGAAGTTGAATATGATGCAGGTATCGGCCTTTCCGGTGGAGACTATACTTCTAAGGTCAACGCAGCATTTACCCTTTATATCGTAAACGGTGAAGAAAGAACTTCTCTTGAAGAATATATGCAAGGCAAAGAAGTTCACGTCAAGATTAAGCTCAGCGAAGAGCTAACGGAAGTCGGTGCGGAAACTTGGTTCATGGACAACGAAAGCAACGTTTTACACGAGATATCCGCTCCCGATGAAAACGGATACGTAGAAGTAGAGCTTACGGCAGGACAACACGTTGTTTTCGTTACGGCAAGAGAAGAAGCTGCTCCCTTGTTAATAGTAGCAGGCGGAATGGGAATCATCTTCCTTTGCATGGCGTTCTTCTTCCTATTCAGAAAGAAGTTCATCAACTAAACCTAAAAACAAAAAATGCGTACGCTTAATTGCGTACGTGTTTTTAATGCGATAAGGATAATATGAAAATACAAGGATTACAAAAACTTACCGTTTTGGATTTTCCGGGACAAGTCGCTTGCATAGTATTTACGGCGGGTTGCTCTTTCCGCTGTCCTTTTTGTCATAATGCAACGCTTGTAAAGAGCGAAGGGGAAAACATTACGGAAGAAGAAGTGATGGCGTTTCTAAAAAAACGTCAAGGCATTCTCGATGGCGTTGTCATAACGGGCGGGGAGCCAACCATACAAAAAGACCTAAAAGAATTTGTCGTAAAAGTTAAAGCTCTCGGCTATAAAGTAAAATTGGACACTAACGGCTATCATCCGGAAGCACTAAAAGAACTTCTTGAAGAAAATCTTTTGGATTACGTTGCGATGGACGTTAAAAATAGCAAAGCAAAGTACTCCTGTACCACAGGGATACAAAATGTCGATATTTCCCGAATTGAGCAAAGTATAGAAATGCTTAAAAATGGTAACGTACCTTACGAATTTCGTACTACGGTTATGGAAGAATTACACCAAACACAAGATATAGTGGAGATGGGAAAATGGCTCCAAGGAGCAAAAAAACACTATATACAATCTTTCAAGGATTCCGGCGATATATTGTGTGGTAATTTTACGGCACCAAACGAGCAAAAAATAGGGGAATTTAAGCAAATTTTAATAAAAACCATACCGGAAGTAGAAAGTCGGTAGCCATGGATACCACAATATTTTGTGGTCAAAGCGGGGTTTGTCTGGAAAAAAACCACAATATATAGTAATTTTTTTGTTGACAGAACGGAGATCGTGTAATACAATATTGTTGCACGATTTCATTTTTTAAAGGAGACAGATTTATGTACCAAGTTGTTAACAGAGATGGTAAAGTAGTAGAATTTGATACTAATAAAATCATAGGTGCGATTTCCAAAGCCTTTGATTCATTAGATAAATATTATAATAGGAGCACGCTAGAACTTCTTGCTCTAAGAGTAACTGCAGATTTCAATTCAAAAATCAAGGATGGATTTATTTCCGTAGAAGACATCCAAGATAGCGTAGAAACCGTTCTAATTCAAGCCGGTTATGCAGACGTTGCAAAAGCATATATTCTTTATCGTAAGCAACGTGAAAAGGCAAGAAACATCCAAGGAACTCTTCTTGACTATAAGAAGGTTATAGATGATTATCTAAGCGTAAGCGACTGGCGTGTTAAGGAAAACAGCACCGTTACCTATTCCGTAGGCGGACTTATCCTTTCAAACTCCGGTGCTATTACCGCTAACTATTGGCTAAGTGAAGTTTATGATGAAGAAATTGCCAACGCTCACCGCAAGGCAGATATTCATATTCACGATATGAGCATGCTAACCGGCTACTGTGCAGGTTGGTCGTTAAAACAACTCATCAAGGAAGGTCTTGGTGGCGTTACCGGCAAGATTACTTCTTCTCCCGCCCGTCATCTTTCCACCCTTTGCAACCAAATGGTTAACTTCCTTGGCATAATGCAAAACGAATGGGCAGGGGCTCAAGCATTTAGTTCTTTCGATACCTACCTTGCACCCTTCGTAAAGAAAGATAATCTTTCTTATTATGAAGTTAAGAAGTGTATTCAAAGCTTCGTATACGGCGTAAATATTCCTTCTCGTTGGGGTACGCAAGCTCCCTTTAGCAACATTACTCTAGACTGGGTTGTTCCTAACGACCTTGCAGAGCTTAACGCTATCGTAGGCGGAGAAGAACAAGACTTTAAATATAAGGATTGCAAGAAGGAAATGGATATGATTAACAAAGCCTTCATCGAAACGATGATACAAGGCGATGCTAATGGCCGTGGCTTCCAATATCCCATCCCCACTTACTCCATTACCGCAGATTTCGATTGGTCCGAAACCGAAAACAATAAGCTCCTTTTCGAAATGACTGCAAAATACGGCACTCCTTACTTCAGCAACTATATCAACAGTGACATGGAACCCAGCGACGTTCGTTCAATGTGCTGTCGTTTGCGTCTTGACCTTCGTGAACTTCGTAAGAAGAGCGGTGGTTTCTTCGGAAGTGGCGAATCTACCGGTTCCATCGGTGTTGTTACCATCAATATGCCCCGCCTAGCATACATTGCTAAGGATGAAAAAGATTTCTACGTACGTCTTGATAAGATGATGGATATCTCTGCAAGAAGCCTTAAGATTAAGCGTGATATCATCTCCAACCTTCTCGAAAACGGTCTATATCCCTATACCAAGCGTTATCTAGAAAATCTAGACAACCACTTCTCCACCATCGGTCTAGTTGGTATGAACGAAGCTTGTTTGAACGCAAATTGGATTAAGGCAAACCTAACCGAAGAAAAGGCAAGAAAGTTTGCTGTTGAAGTTCTCAACCACATGAGAGAAAGACTTTCCGACTATCAAGAAAAGTACGGCGACCTATATAACCTAGAAGCAACTCCCGCAGAGTCCACTTCTTATCGTCTTGCAAAGCACGACGTACAACGTTATCCCGGCATCATCACCGCAGCTAAGTCTAAGGATGACACTCCTTATTACACCAACAGCTCGCATCTACCCGTTGGATATACCGAAGACGTATTTACCGCTCTTGACCTACAAGATGAACTCCACACCCTATATACTTCCGGTACCGTATTCCACGCATATCTGGGCGAACGTTTACCCAGCTGGCAAAGTGCTATGAACCTAGTAAGAAAGATAGCAGAAAACTATCGTTTGCCTTATTACTCCATGAGCCCCACGTACTCCATCTGTAAGGACCACGGATACATTAGTGGCGAAGAATATACTTGCCCCGTTTGTGGCCAAGCGACCGAAGTTTACAGTCGTATTACCGGTTACTATCGTCCCGTAAGAAACTGGAACGATGGTAAGAGCCAAGAATTCAAGGATAGAAAGGTATACAACGTATCCAAGTACAACACTCCCCACAGCCAAGTTGCAGAAAGCCTTAAGGTTGATTGTGCTCCCCAAGTAGAAGAAGGAATCACCCTTTATACCACTTCCACTTGCCCCAACTGCAAGATGGTAAAGATGCTTCTTGATAAAGCAGGTATTAAGTATGAAACCGTTGTAGCAGATGCTTCCACCAAGGCAAGATTTGATGCTAACGAAATCAGACAAGCACCTACCCTAATGGTAAACGGCACTAAGTACGAAAACGCTTCTAACATCAAAAAGTTTATTGAAGACAATAGTGCTTGCTAAAAAATAAAACGGAACAAAGTCGCTCCGCGAAAGCGGGGCGATTTTAAAGTGAAGGAAAAGAACATGAATTACGATTACGATATTATAGTTATAGGTGCAGGTGCAAGCGGTATGACCGCAGCGTTATATGCTCTCCGTGGCGGGAAAAGCGTTCTTATCATAGAGAAGGAAACGGTAGGGGGACAAATATCATTTTCTCCCAGAGTAGAAAACTTTCCCACTATCAAAGAGATAAGCGGACAAGACTTGAGCGATAGACTTTTCGATCAAATTATGGACCAAGGCGTTGCTTTTGAACTTGAAACCGTTATGAAGATAGAAAAGCTAGAAGAAAAAGGCTTTAAAGTTACCACCGATTATCATGGCTATACGTCCAAAGCCGTCATAATTGCAGCCGGCGTAAAGCATCGTCATTTAGGGCTTCCACGTGAACAAGAATTTATCGGCAAGGGTGTATATTATTGTGCTCTTTGTGATGGAGCGTTCTATGAAGGACAAGAAGTTACTTTGATAGGCGACGGCAATTCTGCTCTCCAATATGCTTTGTATCTTTCCAACATATGCTCCAAGGTTAACGTAGTAACGCTGTTTAACTATTTTGCAGGTGAACCTATGCTCGTAAACAGACTAAAAGAAAGAGCTAACGTGGAAATCAAAATGGGTTATGCATCTACTGCTTTCCTTGGCGAAAAAGAGTTTGAAGGAGTAGCTTTCAAGGAAACCTATGGCGAAAACACCATGGAAATAAGAAACAAGGCAGTCTTTGTAGCAATAGGACAAATTCCCGATAACAAGAAGTATGAAAACTTAGTCGACCTAGATAAACAAGGCTTCATAGTAGCAGGGGAAGATACTCTAACCAAAACGGAAGGCGTTTATGCAGCGGGTGATTGTCGCACCAAGGGCGTTCGTCAACTTACGACTGCGGTCGGCGATGGAGCAAATGCCGCAACCCAAGCATGTAACTACATTGATAAAACTTTCTAAAAGAAATATAACGGCACGAATATTCGTGCCGTTACTTTTAGTTAGATATTATTTTAATTGGATTTTTTAATTTGGTAATATTTATTGCTATTGTTTTTTCAATTTCATACTTTTCGCCGTCCACGCAAAACGGCGTGGGGGAGAGAAGCTCCAGGTCTACTCTACCGATAGGGGTAAATAACATATTTTTGCTTTCATAAGGCTTTTTAAATCCGAGAAAGAAGGCTCGGAAGAAGGGGAAGAATATGCGTATTCGGTTGATTAAATGGTCTTTCCCCGGGCTTTTTATAGCAAGCAAGCACATCTCTCCATTTTTGTAAAGTTTGTTAAAATTAAAGCCAAAACAGCGGGGTGAATTTATTAGCATTATTAGAGTAAATTCACCATCTATAATTTTACCATCTGCGTTTAACCTTGCCCATACGTTATTAACTTTATATTCCTTTAGGACGTTGCCGACGTATGCGAGTGCCTTGAATTTTCTTTTACGTTTATTACTAACGGCATAACCTAGTGGAGTAAAAGTACCGGTTGCAAAAACGTAGCTAAACAGCACGTCTCCTGCGTGGCCTACCAAGTTGAGAACGCTCTCTTTTTGTGAGTTATATACTTCGTTTAGCGTTCCGCAAGGAACGTAATAGAGAGAAGTTAAAGCATGGATAGGAGTGTTTATAAAATGATTGAGTGTGCCGTCTCCCCCGCAAACTGCCACTGCGTTATAGTCGTCGAGCTCAAATTTTTCCAGGTCTTCCGGAATATACTTAACTTCGAATTTTTGGTGCATTGCAGAAAGTCGTTCTTTAAGAGTTTCCAGGTTTAGAGTGTCGGCATTGCCGGAAAGCTTGTTTACTACTATTAGACAATCTTTTTTCATACTATATAGTATTCACCGTTTTTATTAAATATAACGCCTATAAAATGATATAGAAAAATATCGACTTAAGGCTCCCATAATATTGCTTTTGGGAGAAGTCGGATCGT
>JAZNYA010000116.1:0-7247 GCA_045594145.1 Candidatus Stercoripulliclostridium sp.
GGGGAACCCGCCAAATTAGAGTTCCGTGATGAAAGCGGTAACGTTCTAGTCGAAGGCGGTAAGCACCTTGAAGATGCTCAACCCGTTCTTTATGATGCATCATATGCAATTAGCCTTAAGTTTAACGATGCAGGTACCGCAGCATTTGCTACCGCTACCAAAGATAACGTAGGCAAAAAACTTTCTATCTATATCAATGGCGAAGAAGTTATGGCACCTACCGTTAATACGGCTATCACCGATGGTAACGCAGTTATAACCGGTAACTACACCCAACAACAAGCAAGTGAAATGGCAATCAAGCTTCAAGCGGGTACTTTTGCAGTATCTCTTACCCCCGAAGAAAACTCCACCATTTCCGCAACTCTTGGTCAAAACGCTCTACAAACCAGCTTGATAGCAGGTGCAATCGGCCTTGGTATCATTATTGTCCTTATGGTTCTTATCTATAGAGCAATGGGTTTGGTTGCAGCTGGTGCTCTCGCAATTTATACCGTAATTATGATGTATGCTCTTGCAATCGTACCATGGGTACAACTTACCCTTCCTTCAATTGCAGGTATCATCCTTTCAATAGGTATGGCTGTTGACGCAAACGTTATTATCTTCGAAAGAATTAAAGATGAACGCTTAAATGGTGGTAAATCTATTAGGACTTCCGTTCAAATCGGCTTTAAGAAGGCTCTTTCCGCTATTTTGGACGGTAACATCACCACTATACTTGGTTCCATCGTTATGATTATCTTTGGTGCAACTACCATCAAGAGCTTTGGTATCACGCTACTAATCGGTATCGTAATCTCCATGTTCACCGCTCTTGTAGTTTCCAGACTACTCATTAACATTGCTTTGGCATTTAACGAAGAAAGCGATGCTCTATACGGCCTACGTCGTAGAAGTACCGAACTTGATAAGGAGGTAAAATAGTATGAAAAAGAATATTAAACTTCCTAAACTCAACAATATCAAAATTTTCCGTAATGCATATTACTGGTTTATCCTTCCTATAGCTATCATCTTTATCGCACTTGTTTGCGGTACTGTTTATAGCACCGAAGGCAACCAATACGACGGCTTTGCTAACGTTGGTATCGACTTTAAGGGTGGTACCGTTCTCACCGTTCAAATGGATGGTGCAGATATCCAAGGTGCCAACAGAGATGCTATCTATGACATCATTAGTAACGTTGTTACCGACAACGGAGCAGTTATTTCTACCGACCAAAATAGTGGTGACAACGCAATCGTCGTTCGTTATCCCAACTCCATAAATGGTGTTGATTACAATGAATCTTCTAAGACCGAAGAAATGATTGGCATCAACAACACTATTATTAGAGAAGTAGAAAGTGCTCTTAAGGAAGCATATCCTAGTGCAACTACCGTTCTTGCTAACGCAGAAATGATTAACGCCACTGCCAGCGAACAACTCATCAATAAGGCACTACTTTCCGTTGGCATCGCAATGGTATTGATGCTCATCTATATCGCAATTAGATTCGACTTTTTCAGCGGTATTGCAGCTCTTTGTGCATCTTTCACCGATATCGTTGTTATGCTTGCATTGGTTATCATCTTCCGTATCCAAATTAACAGCTCTTTGATAGCAGGCCTAATTACCGTTGTTGCTTACTCAATTAATAATACGATAGTTATATTCGACCGTGTTAGAGAACACAAGAGAGAAGTTAAAGATGGTAGATTTGACGTTAACAATCTAGTTGACCAATCTGTTACCGAATGCTTCGTTAGAACTTTCCTTTCTTCTTTCACTACTCTAATTACGATTACCATTCTTGCATGCTGGGGCATTAAGTCTCTTACTGATTTCGCTCTCCCCATCATTTTTGGTATTCTTTCCGGTCTCTATAGCTCTCTATTCCTTGCACCAAGTATCTGGGGTCTACTCATGAACGCAAAACTCGGCAAGAACAAGAAAGCAAGAAAACAAGCCCAAAAGAGAAGAAGATAAACAAAAAAGAAAGCTCGCTTGCTTGCGGGCTTTTTTTGAACTAATAAAAGATAGAATATGGCTCTAAACTCCGAAAAAAACTTAATTACGGTTCTTTCCGAAAAGACTGGCTTGAACGCAGTTCTTACTGAACTGCTAGTTAAGCGTGGCTTCGATACGGAAGAAAAGTTGGTAGAGTTCCTAGAGCCAAAGCTTTCTATGCTATCCAGCCCCTTCATTTTTGAAGGCATGACGGAAAGCGTGGAAATCATCAACAAATACGTAGGCAATGCTAAAATTCTTATATTCGGCGACTATGATTGCGATGGAATAGGTGCTAGTGCAATGCTAAAAATGGCTCTGGAAGATCATGGAGCCGACGTTTCCGTTTTTATACCAACCAGAGTTGAAGATGGTTATGGTCTTAGTGAAAGTTCACTCAATAGGGCAATAGAACTCCATAAACCCAATTTGATTATAACCGTTGACTGTGGCATTGGTTCTGTGGATGAAGTCGATTTGGCTAAGGCTTTAGGCGTAGAAATTATAGTTACCGATCACCATGAACCGAGAGACGTATTGCCAAAGTGTATAATTGTCAATCCTAAAATTCAGACGGATGCTCCGGAACTTTGTGGTTGCGGTGTAGCATATACGCTAATTAGAGCTTTATATGGCGACAATTATGCGGAGAAGTATCTTGATATTTGTGCAATATCGACTATCGCAGACCTAGTTCCTTTGGTAAAAGATAATAGAATTATTGCTTCGGAAGGACTTAGAAGGCTTTCTTCTTCAAACGTAAGGATGGGAATTAAATCGCTCCTTGCCGTTTCCGGCCATCGTTATAATACGCCCGTTACAAGCGGTGATATCGCATTTAAGATTGCACCTAGGCTAAATGCTTCAGGACGACTTTCAAGTGCGGAAAAGTCTCTAAAATTGCTTGTTAGCACCAATAAGTATGAGTGTGATAAGCTAAGTGCCGAACTGGAAAATGAAAATAAAATGCGTCAAGATTTGTGCCAAAAAACAATAATTGATGCAAAAAAACTATTGCTTGACTACGACTTAGTCAACAAAAGAATTATCGTTTTAAAGAGCGATTCTTGGGAAGGTGGCGTAATTGGTATCGCCGCTGCTAAAATCGCTGAAGAATTCCATCGCCCAACCATACTTTTTGCCAAAAAAGACGACGTTTATAAAGGCTCTTGTCGCTCAATTTCCGGCATAAACATTCATGAAGTATTAACGGGTGCAAGCGAACATATAATTCAATTTGGTGGGCATCAAATGGCTGCAGGACTTAGCGTCGAGCCCAATCAAATGGATGATTTTATTCGTGTTGCCAACGATTACATTAAAGAACATTATGACGACGAATTGTTTGAACTTGATTATTCCAGCGATGCAACCTTAGATTTAAAAGAAATTAATCTTCAATTCGTCAACCAATTAAAACGTTTAGAACCATTTGGGATGGGTAATCCAAAGCCAATTTTCTCTTCTGTTGTCCGTGCTCTGCCATTTGAAAGAATTAAGAAACTTAATCACATTAAGTGCAAGGTCAATCCTGGATGTGAATTGGTTGCCTTCAATGAACTTGAAAACCTTGAAACTTTACGTGCTTCAATGCAAAAAACTCTTTTCTATAACCCGGATAAAGAAATTTTTATGGGAAAAGAAAGTGCTAGATGCATGTTTAAGAGTATGGTTGTAAATGAAATTGTTCCTGATGATAGAGAAATTTTGTTTGCAGTAGCGGAAAGATACTCGCTGGATTTGCCTAAAAATGAAGAAAAATTCCTTAGAAGCGAGAGTGATGGGCTATTCGGTAAGCTAATTATAACTTGGTCGAAGGATACGTATTTCGAGTTAATTAACAAGTATCCCACTTACGTTAGAGCATTGCATAAACTTTCTACCAAAAATCCTTATAACACAATACTCCTTGCTCCGCATGGAGTACAAAACTTTGAGTATTTTTCGGAGATAGAAGTATATGACAATGCTCCCAAAAGCTATCTAGACGCCCTAGAAGGCTATTTTAGTGCCAAAATAATATCTTACGAAAACGAGCTAAGGATTAACGTTTTGGATAAGCTACCAGACCGTAACACGCTCATAAAGACCTATAATGCAATAAGGAATAATTATAAGGATCGTGAAAAAGAATATTTGACGGATATGTATTTCCGTTCATCAATAGGTGGCTATAATTATTCTTACGTAGAATTTGCATTAGGATACTACGTTTTGCTTGAATTGAAAATAATTTATCTGGAAAACGATATAATTAAATTTAGTATGGAAAAGAAAGACCTTGGTCAATCTGAAATTCTAAAACTGTCAGGGGAGAAAATATGATAGTTCAAGAGTTTTTGAAAAAATGCAAAATTGCTTATGCGGAAGCCGATTTTACTCTTATACAATACGCACTAGACTACGCTACCAAATGGCACGAAGGTCAATTCCGTGTTTCAGGTGAACCTTATATTCACCACCCGATAGGAGCGGCTTTAACGCTTGTAGAATTAGGTATGGACGTACCTAGTGTTTGTGCTGCATTGCTTCACGACGTAATTGAAGATACCGCTTGTGAAGGTGCGGATTTAAAGAAAAAATTCGGTGAAGAAATCTATAACTTGGTTGAAGCGGTTACAAAACTTTCCAAGTTGAAATATAAATTTAACTCAAGGGAAGAAGAACAGGCTGAAAACTTAAGAAAGCTTTTCTTTGCAATTTCAAAAGATTTGCGTGTTTTGTTCATTAAACTTGCAGACCGACTACACAACATGCGTACGCTGGATAGTCTTCCTGCAGAAAAACAAAAACGCATTGCACAGGAAACTCTTGATATTTATGCTCCGATGAGTGCCAGACTAGGTATTTCTCAAATAAAAAGTGACTTAGAAGACCTATCTATGAAGTATCTTTATCCGGATGCATATAGATATTTAGCGGGGGAACTTGACCAAAAACGTCAAGAAAGGATGAAATACGTTCAACGTATAGCCGGCGAAATTCAAATGGAACTTGATAAGGTTGGCATTAATGCCGACATAAAAGGTCGTCCTAAGCATTTTTATTCCATCTATAAAAAGATGGTTAATCAAAACAAAACTCTAGAGCAAATTTACGACTTAATTGCAGTTAGAGTTATTGTTTCCGATATTAAAGAGTGTTATTCCGTATTGGGCATCATTCACTCCATGTGGAAGCCTGTTCCGGGTAGGTTCAAGGACTACATTGCCATGCCCAAACCCAATTTGTACCAATCTCTTCATACGACGGTAGTATCAAATTTCGGTCAAATATTTGAAATTCAAATTCGCACCTATGAAATGAATCGAATTGCTGAATTTGGTATCGCTGCCCACTGGAAATACAAAGAAGGAAGAACGACAAAAGATAGCGATTTGGACAAAAAACTCTCTTGGGTTAGAGAAGTTATGGAGTCCGAAGAAGATATTAATGACTCTAAAGAATATCTATTCACCTTTAAAAACAGCATTGTTTTGAACGAAATCTACGTATTTTCACCCAAAGGTGAAGTTTTTGACTTGCCAACCGACTCAACTCCGGTTGACTTTGCATACAAAGTTCACTCGCAAGTAGGCAACAAATGTATAGGTGCTAAAGTTAACAATAAGATGGTACCGCTAAATACTACGCTAGTTACCGGCGACGTAGTAGAAATAGTTACTTCAAATGCCGGCAAAGGACCTTCTCGAGACTGGTTGAAGTTCGTTGTATCTTCACAAGCTAAAGCCAAAATCCGTGCCTTCTTCAAGAAGGAAAGGGCTGGTGAAAACATTAAGCTTGGTAAAGATATGTTGGAACGTGAAGCAAAGAGAAAGGGTTTTGATTGGAATTTGCTTGCTGCCCAAGATGAAGACGTTAAAGAACTTATCGCTAGATATTCCTTATCTTCATTAGACGATTTATATGCTTCCATAGGCTATGGTGCACTTAAAACCGGTCAAGTATTATTAAAACTTATTGACCGCTACAAAAAAACCAAGGCTTTAGAACAAAAGTTAGAAATCATCAATAATGCTCAAACCCAACCGCAACCGGAAGCACAAAAGTCGACTAAAACGAAGTCCGCAAGCGGTGTATCTGTTGCAGGCTATGATGATTTTATGGTAAAACTAGCTCGTTGCTGTAGTCCTGTTCCCGGTGATGAAATAGTAGGATACGCAATGCGTGGAGCAGGGGTTTCTGTTCACAGAAAGGATTGCCCTAACATAAAAACTATGGAAAAAGAACGCTTTTTACCGGTTTCTTGGACAAATTCCGACAATTCCGTTTTCTTAGCTCGACTCCAAATTGAGTGCGTAGATAAAACCGGACTTGCAATGGTAATATTGCCCACCATTTCTAACCAAGGTATTTATATGACCAGTGTGGATATGAGAGTACAAAAGGGCATTGCGATAATACACATTTCACTCCAAGTTAAATCTGCGGAAGAACTCGATTTTATTATTAAGAAAATAGAAAATTTACCGGAAACAATCTCAATAAAGAGAGCATAAAAAAAGGAGCTAATGCTCCTTTTCTTTTTTGTTTAGGTTTATTTTTTCTTAATTTTTAATTTTTCTCCAAGAGATTCAAAGTAAGCGTAAATTTGTTCGCCGTATTTTTTTGAAACAGTTTCAACCAAGAATCTAAATGCAAGCGTTACAACTACGCAAATACCCGTGCATCCAATTATGAGCAACCAATTATTCAAAGGAAGCATCCAGTCGATGTTTAGGAAGGTGTCGCCGAATAGGGGAACTGCATAGTAATAATCTGCCCATAATGCTAGTGCCGATACGCCGAACATGCCGACGATAAGTCCAAGCCTAAACCAATCCGGTGGCATGGAAATTATGATTAAGCAAGCAAAACCTGCGGCTGCTAGTCCAACAGCTGCGGTAGATGCCGTTTGATAGGTGGCAAAACTCGTTAAATCGCCACTGAAGCATCCGAGCATTCCAAAGATGAACATAACACCGGCAATAAGGCCGATAGCAGACGGAATAGACGCCTTCATTATGTTGGATAGGAATTTGTCCGTTGCTCTCGCTTTGTTCGGTTGTAAGGCAAAACAGAAGGTCGGTACGCCGATGACGAAGAATTCTATGAGTAGCATTCTCTTTGTGTCGAAGGGGTATGAGTTTACTTCCGTAATAAAGGTTAAAATCGTGAACATGAGAACCATGAACATTACGAACAAGTTCTTCATTATATACAAGGAACTAACCTTTTGAATATTGGAAATAACTTGACGACCTTCTTGAACAAT
>JAZNYA010000117.1:0-2226 GCA_045594145.1 Candidatus Stercoripulliclostridium sp.
TACTTCTATCAAGAGCTATTAATAATCCCCCGAAAAGAGTTAAAAATGCCTGCGAAAATACTACGATGCCCGGTGCAAGGTACTTCATTTCAAATTGTGGCGTTAATTTATGGAAAATGAAATAGAATAGTATTTCCATAACGAGCGGAAATGCCATTAGGAAGACTAAAGAAAGCGGGTCTCTAACTATTTCTATCAAATTTCTTTTAGTTAGTGCAAATATTCTTTGGACAGACTTTTTCATAAGCTTTCGCTCCCGGTGACTAATTCTATAAAGGCGTTTTCGACAGAATCTTTTCCTGTCTTTGCATATAGTTCTTCTTTTGTTCCAACAAACAGAAGTTTTCCGTCTTTCATTACGCCTATACGGTCGGAAAGAGCTTCGGCTTCTTCCATGTAGTGAGTAGTTAAAATGATAGTCATTTTGCCTTTTAAGTCGGAAATAGTTTTCCAAAGTTCTCTTCTTGCTATTACGTCTAAACCCAGAGTAGGTTCGTCTAAAAATAGTATTTTGGGTTCGGATACAAGTGATAATGCAATAGAAAGTTTTCTTTGGTATCCACCCGAAAGTTTACTTGCTTGTTTATTTTTAACTTGTTCTAAACCAAAAATCGCAAATATTTGTTCTTTAATTGTGGAAATTTTTCCTTTGCTATGTCCGCTTATTTTTGCATACAATTCCACGTTTTCTTCTACTGTTAAGCGTCTTGCTATGGAAGTTTCTTGGAAGGAAACGTCTATAATTTCTTTGATGGCATTTTCGTCCTTAAGTATAGAATATTCATAGATTTTTGCATCGCCACTTGTTGGTTTTATCAAAGTAGAAAGCATTTTAATAGTAGTGGTCTTACCTGCTCCATTGATTCCGAGTAACGAAAAGAGTTCGCCTTCACGAATTTCAATATTAAGGTTATCAACGGCAACTACGTCCTTATATTCTTTACGTAAATTTTCAGTCCTTATTACCATAGTTTAAAGCACCTTCTAATATTTTGTAAACGTCGTCGGATTTAACAAGAGCAATACCACGAGTAATATCTCCCATGACTAGCAGAGAGTCGCCTTCGCCTATGTTAAACATCTTTCTTGCTTCAATTGGAATAGTAATTTGGCCTTTAGGACCTACCTTAACACTAACTATAAAACGTTCATCATTATTTTCAATTCTCATAAGCACCTATAATTCTTACTTTTCTTACTTTTCTTAGTATAATACAAAAGTCTAGCAAAGTCAATAGGGTATGAAAAAAACAGCATAAAACAAAAAAGAACGCATTTAGCGTTCTTCTTTTTTTGGAGCGGGAGACGAGATTCGAACTCGCGACTTTCACCTTGGCAAGGTGACACTCTACCACTGAGTCACTCCCGCATATCTTTGCAACGATAGTGATTATACTACATCAAAAAATATTTGTAAACAATTTTAACACACTTTTTTTAAAAATTTTAATTTTATTTTTTTGCGAAAAATTTTTATTTTTATTGCTCAAAATAGTTGCGTTGTAAAATTAAAAGTGGTATCATACTAAAGCAATAAACGTGAGCACCTTTAGCTCAGTTGGTAGAGCAACTGACTCTTAATCAGTGGGTCCAGGGTTCGAGTCCCTGAAGGTGTACCAAGACGACGGAAGAAATTCCGTCGTTTTTATTTTTTCCAGTTAGTATTTTTTGAATAGCATTGATTTATTTTTTATATTATGTTAAATTAATCATATAAAGAAACATAAGGATGGTTTTGGTATGAAATCAGTTCGTAGCGTTTTTAAAATAGGCGTAGGGCCTTCCAGTTCACATACTATGGGACCTAACTTTGCAGCAAAAAGATTTTTTAATGAAAATCCCGATGCGGATAGTTTTAAAGTTATACTTTATGGTTCTCTCGCTAAAACCGGCAAGGGACACGGAACGGATAGGGCTGTTATGGACGCCCTTTTACCCAAGCCGAGTGAAGTAGTATTTTGTTATGATGACGTGGAGCTCGAGCATCCTAATACCTTGGAGTTCTTAGCATACAAGGACGGCGTTCAAATTGCAAATAAAACGTTTTTGTCCATTGGTGGCGGTGAAGTTAGGGCTAAGGGAGAACTTAGCACCATTGAGCCTGACTTATACGTAGAAAGTCATTTTTCCGATATTGCAAGAATTTGCAAAGCACTTAATATACGTTTATCCGATTATGTTTTTGACCATGAAGGCGAAGGCTTTAAGGAATTTCTCATGGACGTA
>JAZNYA010000118.1:0-7885 GCA_045594145.1 Candidatus Stercoripulliclostridium sp.
CGGAAAATTAAAAAACTCTCGACGGGAGTTTACTTAGCGTAAATGACCGAGAGAGTTTTTGTTTTCCTATGGTTTTCGCCAAAATAGCGTGTTTTTACCTGCCGTATTTGGATATAAGATACCTATACCCACCCACGTCTATGTCGTCGAGAGTGGACATTGTAATGCGGTATTCCCAGTTACCGTCTGGCTCACCGGGAGTGTTGATGCGGGTGTCTGCTCCATAGCCGGTTAGGTCTTGGATGGGAAGGATGGCAACACGTGCGGTGGAAGATAAAATTTGCTTTGCCATAGCTCTAGTGGAAACGCAATCCCTACCGCCTTTGCCCCAAATGTGTTCATCAATTTCCAAGAAGTCCAAAACGCCACGTCTAACGTCGGCATCAAGTTCATAAAGCCAGCCGAGAGACGTGTTGTTATCGTGGGTTGCAGTATAGGCAAAAGTGTTCTTATCATAGTTATAGGGAAGGTGGATGTTGTCCCTGTTTCCATCAAAAGCAAACTGAAGCACACGCATACCGGGGAAGCCGGTTTCCTTTAGGTAAGCCACCACTTTGTCGTCTATGATGCCAAGGTCTTCGGCTACTATTTTGGGCTCTTTTACGTGCTTATATACTTCCTTCCAAAGTGCCATACCGGGCCCCTTCTTCCATTCACCAACTTTTGCAGTTTTACTGGTTTTGGGTACCGCCCAATATTCGCATAGACCCCTAAAATGGTCAATTCTTAAAATATCATAAAGTTTTAGGCTATGTAGAATTCTCTCCACAAACCACTTATATGAAGACTTCTTCATCTTCTCCCAATCATAAAGGGGATTGTTCCAAAGTTGGCCGTCTTCGGCAAAATAATCCGGGGGAACGCCGGCAACTTCCTTGGGAGTAAGGTCTTCTTCAAGAGCAAAAATTTCCGCATGTGCCCAAACGTCAGGAGAATCGAAGGAAACGTAAATCGGCATATCACCAAAGATTTCCACGCCACGTTTTCCGGCGTATTCCTTCAAGGAACTCCAGCACTTGAAGAAATAATACTGCTCGAAATAGTAGTAATAAATTCTATCCTTATATTCCTTTTTAGCCCTATCGAGAGCAGACTTCTTACGGAATTTTAGGTCGTCTTCCCAACATATCCATGAAGAGCCAAAACGCTCGGAAAGAGCCATAAAGAGAGCGTAGTCATCCAGCCAAAAAGAGTTTTCCGCTCTAAAAATTTCCACGTCGTTTAGGTCGCTTTCATCAAGTCTTGAATAAGCAATGGAAAGAGCCTTAGCTTTGTTTTCCTTTACCTTTTCGTAGTCAACTTTATATGGGGAGTAGACCTTAAAGCTTTCCTTTTCTTCTTTGCTAAGGAGCCTATTTGGAATACTTTCCAGGTCGATGAAAAGATAGTTTCCGGCAAAAGCGGATACGCCGGAATACGGGCTATTGCCTGCTCCAATGGTAGTTATGGGTAGAATTTGCCAAACCTTAAAACCGACTTCTTTTATGAAGTCCACAAAATATCTACTGCTTGCACCAAAGTCCCCTATTCCGTATTCGCCCATAAGCGAAAAGACGGGTAGTAATGCACCTGCTTTTCTCATATTACTCCTTTGATTTTCCTACTTTTTCCAAAAAGGTTTTTTGCATCTCGGCGCAGCGAGAGCTTCACCAATTATTATGGCGTTCAAGTAAGGATTATCAATTTTTGCTTGCTCCGTTTCCTTTGAATAACTTGCATCTTCCTTTATTACCCTTTCCGCATAATGCTCTTCGCATCCTTCGCTTGCATATGGAATAATAAAGGCGTTTTCTACGATTACTTCACCTTCGGTCAACGGATGTTCATGTATTTCGCTCATTATTTCTTATTGCCGTTTTGGGCTCCCGATTCGGCACCTATGGTATTACGCATTGCGGTATCTGCTTGCAAGTTAAGCATATTGTAATAGTCCATTACGCCCATTTTTCCGTTCTTTAATGCTTCTGCCAAAGCACGTGGTACTTCCGCTTCCGCACTTACTACTTGGGCTCTCATTTCTTGAGTTTTTGCCTTCATCTCTTGCTCTTCCGCAATAGCGAGTGCCCTTCTTTCTTCCGCCTTTGCTTGTGCTACTCTCTTATCCGCTTCCGCTTGGTCCATTTGAAGTTGTGCACCAATATTTCTACCTACGTCAACGTCGGCAATATCAATGGACAAAATTTCGTATGCGGTACCGATATCAAGTCCTTTATCAAGCACTTTCTTGGATATGCTATCGGGATTTTCCAACACTTCTTTATGCTCTTTTGCGGAACCGATGGTGGTAACGATACCTTCGCCTACACGAGCAATGATGGTTTCTTCACCTGCACCACCTATCAAACGCTCGATATTAGCCCTAACGGTAACCCTTGCTTTTGCACGAAGCTCTATGCCATCCTTAGCGATTGCGGAAATCATAGGAGTTTCTATAACCTTGGGGTTGACGGAAACCTTAACTGCGTTCAACACGTCACGACCGGCAAGGTCGATTGCCATAGCCGTTCTAATATCAAGAGTGATGTTTGCACTATGGGCGGAAATGAGAGCGTTAACGACTTTTATGACGTCGCCCTTTGCCATATAGTGTGTTTCTAAAGTAGCGATTTCGATATCCAGACCCGCCTTTTTGCCGGTGATATAAGCATCGACTATCATAGCGACTTTTACTCTACGCAAACGCATACCTATCAATCTAGGTATGGATACGGGGGCTCCGGAAACGAGTGCCCTAAACCAAATACCGAACGGTACGAGTAAGATGAAGCCTATCAAAAGAAGGCATGCGATTACTATTAAAACTATCCAACCTGCTCCCATTTTTGTTCTCCTTTTTGGGGTTAATTTCAATATATAAATTTAGCCTATCAAACGCTTTTTAGACGTTCAATAGGCTACGTTTACTAATTTTCAGCTCTATCAACTTTGATTTTGCCGTCTTCAATTCTGGTAACTACGACGCTTTCGCCCTTATCAATATAGAAGCCTTCGCTTGCTACGTCGACGACTTCGCCTTCCAAGTTTACAGTACCTATCGGCTTAAGGTCGGTGAGAGCGACTCCGTATTTTCCTTTGAATAAATGCATTTCCTGTTCTTCCTGCACATCTTGGGGAGCTGACGTTTCCGCTATTGGAGAACGCATTAGCCAGCCCTTCTTTGCCGTTAGTACGAGTGCTAGGAAAGCTATCATGGTTGCCAGCGATTCCATGAATATAATGATGAAGATTTGTGCAAAAATATTGCCGTCTCCAACGTTTATTCTAAGGACGATGCCGAGAGCGATTATCGCAGCACCTACAGTTCCAAATACTCCAAATCCCGGTTGGAAAAGTTCTATTAGTATGAAGACGTATCCTAAGATGAGCGTCAACCACACTATCCAACTCATGCCTTGGAATAATATTGCTATTTCAGTAAAAAAGCTCATTTTCCACCTTTTCGGCTTTGTATTTTAGGTTACCCTATTTTGCCGAATTATAACCAAGCTCCAATGCCTTCAAGTTTGCGGGTATGACTTTAGGCTTGTTTTGGAATTTGTTTTTAATCATTTCACCAACGAGTTCAAGGCTAAATAGACCGCTTAGGGCAATGTATGCACCAAGAACTACGATGTTAGCCGTCCTTGCGTTGCCAGCTTCAAGAGCGAGTGCTTGAGCATCAATATAAACAGCTTTAACGTCCGTTCTTTCTACCTTATCGGGTATGAGCGAGCTGTTAACTATGATGGTACCGCCTTCCTTTACTTTATCTACGAACTTATAAAGGCTGGGCTTATTCATTGCGATTAGGCAATCGGGACGAGCGACTATGGGGGAAGCAACTTCCTTGTCGCAAACTACTACGCTACAATTACTGGTACCGCCACGCATTTCCGGTCCGTAGCTGGGTAGCCAAGTAACTTCCTTATTATCTGCGATTGCGGCGTATGCTATAAATTGTCCTAAGCTAAGTACGCCTTGTCCGCCGAAACCTGCTATTATGATTTTTTCTTCCATATCTATTATACTCCTAATATTTACGTTTGTGAAGATAGGAAATTATTCCTTGTCTACGTCCTTGAATACGCCTAGGGGGAATACCTTGGTCATTTCGTCCTTAACGAAATCTACAGCTTGGGTGGGAGTCATACCCCAGTTGGTAGGACAGCTGGAAAGTAATTCTACCATGCTGAATCCCTTGCCGTCGATTTGGTTTTGGAAAGCCTTCTTGATAGCTCTCTTTGCCTTGTTTACGTTAGCAGTATCGCAAAGAGCACATCTTGCGATATAGGAAGGACCATCAAGGGTTGCAAGCATTTCGGAAACACGAATTGGGTTACCGTTTATTGCAACTTGTCTACCCATTTGGGAAGTAGTTGATTTTTGACCTACTAGCGTAGTGGGAGCCATTTGACCACCGGTCATGCCGTAAATAGCATTGTTAATGAAGATTATGGTAACGTTTTCGCCACGAGCTGCAGCATGGATAATTTCTGCAGTACCTATGCTTGCAAGGTCGCCGTCGCCTTGGTATGCGAATACGATTTTATCGGGATTGGTACGTTTAATACCGGTAGCAAGGGACGGAGCTCTGCCGTGTGCTGCTTGTTGCATATCGCAGTTAAAATAGTTGTATGCAAAAACTGCACAACCTACGGGAGCGATACCTATAACGTTGCCTTCTACTCCAAGTTCTTCCAAGCATTCTGCAACAAGTCTATGTGCGACGCCGTGTGTGCAACCGGGACAATAATGGAAAGGAGTTTCCGTTAGCATATTGGTTTTCTTGAATACTACTGCCATATTATTTGTTCTCCTTTGCTAAAACGTAATTTACGATGTCATCGGGAGTCATAACGTTACCACCGGTTCTACCATAAAATTCAACGGGTTTAAGACCGTTAACCGCAAGACGTACGTCTTCTATCATTTGTCCCATAGAAAGTTCTACGGTAAGGAAGCTCTTAACGCTATCTTGCTTTGCAACTTCGTTTATAATCTTTTCGGGATAGGGATAAAGGGTGATGGGACGAACCAAACCAACTTTAACGCCCTTTTCACGAAGGTCGTTTACGGCACTCTTTGCAATTCTTGCAACGGTACCATATGCAACGATGACGATTTCTGCGTCGTCGGTAAGATATTTTTCGCACTTAACTTCTTTTTCCTTGAGTACGTCGTAACGAGCGAATAATCTGTGGTTTACTTCTTCTAATACGTCGGGCTCGATATAAAGAGAGTTGATGATTCTGCGATTCTTGCCAACGCCGGTACCATCGGTAGCCCACTCTTTCTTGGGGAAAGTTGCGGGGTCTTTCATTTCGGGAAGTTCAACTGCTTCCATAATTTGACCTATCATACCATCGCCCAGAATCATAACGGGCATGCGATATTCGTCTGCCTTATCAAAAGCATTATAAGTGATGTTAACTGCTTCTTGAACGGAGCTGGGAGCATAAACCAGCATATGGTAGTCACCATGACCGCCACCCTTAACGCTTTGGAAGTAGTCGCTTTGTGCAGGTTGAATACCACCTAATCCGGGACCGCCACGAACCATGTTGACGATGACGCAAGGAAGCTCTGCACCACAAATATAGCTTATACCTTCTTGCTTAAGGCTGATGCCGGGCGAAGAAGAAGACGTCATGGCACGAGCACCTGCACCGGCAGCACCGTAAACCATGTTGATAGCACTTACTTCGCTTTCAGCTTGAACGAAACAACCGTTAACTTCGGGAAGTCTTCTCGAAAGATATTCGGGAATTTCATTTTGGGGAGTGATGGGATAGCCGAAGAAAGCACGGCAACCGCCCCTAACTGCGGCTTCTGCAACCGCTTCATTACCTTTCATTAGAACTTTCATAATTTTCTCCTATCTCTCTACGGTAATAGCAACGTCGGGACACATAACTGCACAAGCAGTGCAACCTATGCAACCATCGTTTTGAACTTCCGCAACGAAGTAACCGGCTTTGTTGGTTTCTTCTTTGGAAAGAGCAAGTACGTTTTTAGGACAAGCACGAACGCAAAGTCCACAACCTTTACAGGTATCTTTTGCAATAATAACTTTAGCCAAAATTCTATTCTCCTATTTAAATAAAATTTATTGTCGCCTATTATATCACAAGCGTATTTTAAATGCAACAAAACTAGCAAGCAAAATCAAATTAAAATTTTCTCTCATTATTGTATAAATAATGTCACCAAAACATCCGTATCCTTAGATACTAATTTTTTGTAGCTTTAGATACGCAATTGGCATATAAAATAGTGGTTCCGCTCTCCATACTCTGCATTATACACCTACAAAAACGCAATGTTTTGGCGAGCTAGTTTAGATGAAAGACAAGCAAAAAGAAAAACTCTGAGTGCGAGCGTTACTCTGCGTACGTGACCTAAAGGGAGTTTTTGTTCTCTATGGATTTCGCTAAAATAACCTTGTTCTAAAGTTTGAGTTATTTTGTCCTAATGTTAGAATTCTTAAAAACACGCTATTTTAAGTTAACTTTTAAACTCGCTAGTTTAGATGAAAGACAAGCAAAAAGAAAAACTCCCAAGGGGAGCGTACTTAGCGTACGTGACCTGAAGGGAGTTTTTGTTTTGTGATGGATTTCGCTAAAATAGCGAGTTTAAACTATTTTCTGCGATACTTGTTAAACAAATCATTATGAGAAACGATTCTCTTTGCTTCTGCAGTGTAAGCATTTTCACGAGCAACGGGAGCTGCTACGGGCTTGGGAGCCTTCTTAACTGCGGGCTTGGTTGCGGGAGCAGCATAGCCTTCACGAAGTGCGGAAGTGGGAACTGCTACGAAACCGGTATAAGCATAGGTATATTTGCCTTCGTATACGTTGATGTCGTAAACTTCGATGCCCTTGCTCTTTAGGAGATCAACAACGGGAAGAATGTCGCCTTCGCCGGTGATTAGACCAACAGCGTCGATTTTGCCAGCTGCAGCGATGTCAGCAGCGTCGATTGCTTGGCGTACGTCGAGCTTATTGCGACGACGGCTTGCACTGGGAAGAGAAGTTTCGAAACCGTTAGCAGAGATGTATTCGTTGAAGTCACGGTTACGTTTTGCAACGTAAGAGTAGAACTTACAAGTTACAACGTCATACTTAGCTTCCAAATTCTTAACGATTTGTTTGAAACCTGCACAGGTAACTCTAAGGCTAGCGATGTCAGCAAGAATTATCATTTTGGGTTTGTTCATTGTTTGTCCTCCGAAATAGGGTATTTTTTATTATTTAATATTGTTTTCTCTATAGTAATAATATAGATACTGTTGAGCATAACCGCTCATATTGCCAAAATAGGAACATAGTATATCTGCTTTACGTTCGGGAGTGTAGTCCTTTACGCCAAACAAGCCGTCATATACGCGTTCCGTCCAAACGTCGACGGGGAACACGTCCGTGCGGTGATAACCAAAAAGCAAAATGCAATCGGCAACCTTTCTTCCTACGCCCGTGAGCGTCATAAGGTGTTTTCTTGCCTTTTCGGTATCCATACCGCTTAGGTCCAAGTTAAAGCCGTTGTTTATGGCATCCAGCGTTTTAACCAAGTAACCAGCACGGTAACCGCATCCCAAATCTTTGAAGAATTCCTGCGACTTGCCCTTTAGTGATTCTGCCGAAGGAAACCCATGGTAGCCTTCCCCTATATCTTCCCCCGCACGCTCGCACAATCTATTTAATATGCCCTTTATGCGTGGAATATTATTGTTAGCGGAAATAATAAAGCTAATTATCATTTCATAGGGGTCTTGGTTAAGGATTCTTATGCCGTGGCCGAACTCAACCGCCTTGTCTAGTATCCCAAAAGAGCCTGTTAATTTGGCTTTTATGTAACTATAATCCCTATCCAAGTCGAAGTATTTAACGTACTCCAAAGGATTTGTTGA
>JAZNYA010000119.1:0-6048 GCA_045594145.1 Candidatus Stercoripulliclostridium sp.
ATATTTTAACGCTTCGTAATAACCCGCAAAGCCTTTGCCCATTATGGTTTTTTTAGCATAAAGCGAAATATATGAGAACTTTCTAAACTCTTCTCTTTCATTAATGTCGCTTAGGTGAACTTCTACCGTGGGAATACCAACGGTTTTTAATGCATCCAAAATAGCAATAGACGTATGGGTATATGCACCTGCGTTTATGATTATTCCGTCATATACGTTATATGCTTCTTGTATCCAAGTAACGAGTTCGCCTTCGTGGTTACTTTGTAGAACGTCAACCTTGAGCTCGAGTTGCTTGGCGTTGTATCTTATGAATTCATATAAATCTTCATAATCACGTTTACCATAAATCATGGGTTCTCTAATGCCGAGCATATTTAGGTTGGGTCCGTTTAATATCAATATCTTTTTCATGAAAAATACTCCTTTAATTCCGCTAGTGCCTTCTTTTCTACCACACAGTTACCAATGCCCTTCATAGTAACCAAGTGGACGTAATCACCATCTGCTTTTTTATCTACTTTAGCAATTTCACAAACGTCTTCCACCTTATACGGCAACTCTTTTGCCAGAGCGTATTTATCGTACATCTTAGACAATCTATCAAGTTCTACATCCGATAAACATCCAAGCTTGTTTTCCGCTTTCGCAATAGCCATTAAGCCGATAGCAACCGCCCTGCCATGAGAAACCGTGTAGTGAGACAGTTTTTCGACGCCGTGAGCAACGGTGTGTCCAAGGTTAAGAAGTCTTCTTACACCACTTTCTCTTTCATCGTTTTCCACTATGTCACGCTTATAACTAACGCAAAGTTCAACCACTCTTTCTTCGTCGCTCTCTATTCCTTGCTCTAAAAGTTCATAGATTTCTCCACCGATAAGGCAAGCGTATTTTACGAGTTCACCAAGTCCGTTTTCGTACTCCTTCGGGGGCAACGTATTGAGCGTCAAAACGTCTGCTATAACCAAAGAAGGTTGCCAAAAAGCACCCACTAAATTTTTGCCGTGACTCAAGTTGATTGCCGTCTTTCCGCCCACACTACTATCTATTTGAGCAAGCAAAGTAGTAGGAATTTGCACAAAATTTATGCCACGCAAATAGGTTGCGGATACAAAGCCTGCAAGGTCGCCAACTACACCGCCACCAAGTGCCACTATACCATCCGTTCTGGTAAAACCGCTCTCGGCAAGATAATTCAAAATATCAAAATATGTAGATGCACACTTGCTCTTTTCGCCGTTTTCTACAACGAAAAACTCAACTTGATATCCAACGTTTGCAAGAGATTCGGCAACGATTCCGCCATATAAAGCACAGACTACGTCGTCCGTCACAATTAAAACACGTTTTGCGTGTAAAACGTTTTTTATCAACTCGCCGGCATTGGAGAGAATATTGCTTCCCACCAATACTTCATAAGGTCTTCCCACCTTTACTGCTATCGTTTTCATATATTACTCCTTAGTAGTGAGAATATATTACACCGCACGTGCGTAGTTTGTCAAGAAAGAAAAAGTAGCAATCATATGATTGCCACTTTTTAAAAGAAATACATTCACTTTTGGAGAGATACGTTATTTATGAAATTTATTTTTTGAAATATCTATTGAGAAGTCCTAGGAAAGCTTTACCATGACGAGCTTCATCACGAGCCATTTCATGAACGGTATCATGGATAGCGTCAAGGTTGAGTTCTTTAGCACGCTTTGCAAGGTCGAATTTGCCGGCGGTTGCACCGTTTTCTGCATCAACACGGAGTTCAAGATTCTTTTTGGTAGAATCGGTTACTACTTCGCCAAGAAGTTCTGCGAATTTTGCTGCGTGTTCTGCTTCTTCCCATGCTGCCTTTTCGTAATATAGGCCGATTTCGGGATATCCTTCACGGTGAGCAACACGTGCCATTGCTAGATACATACCTACTTCGGTACATTCGCCTTCAAAGTTTGCACGAAGGTCCATGATGATATCTTCTCTTGCACCCTTAGCGATGCCGATTACGTGTTCTGCTGCCCAGCTCATTTCGCCTTCTTGCTTGGTGAACTTTTCTGCGGGTGCTTTGCATAGGTGGCATCTTTCGGGAGCGGAATCGCCTTCATGAGTGTAACCACAAACGTTGCATACATATTTTGCCATAGTTGTTTCTCCTTTTTCTTCAATGTTTTTATTAGTATTTAGGATTGCAGATTTATCTGCGTTATTGACTTTTTTATAGACGCCTACGTGCTTGCAAATCGGACATGCTTCATCGTCTTTTGGCGGTGTGGTGCGAGTGTGACCACAAATGATGCACTCGTATCCTTCTTTGCCTTTTTGCCTTAGGTGTGTCCTATAATATTCATAGGTTACAGGAGCGGAATCGTAGGCTTTTTCTTCCATTACCTTCGCAATAAACAATGTGTGCGAACCAACGTCGATTTCTTCCACTACTTCTAGGTTTAGGTAACCACAAACGCCGTTCTCTACTACCTTACAGCCGTTTGTGGTTTCCCTAGCTGGTACGCCGTCAAACTTATTTACGGCTCTTCCCGACTGCATTCCGAAGGTCTTAATTAAGTCGGGGTTTACGTCCATAGAAAGAATAGAGACCGTTGCCTTTCCCGTTTTCTTTAGGACGTCATGGGTGTAATTCGCTTTGTTTAACGCTATTGATACTTTGTCGTTTGACTGCTGTACCAAAGTGTTACAAATACATCCCGTATGCTTTTCGTCTTTGACCGCAACAACGTATAAGCCGTAACTAATCTTAAACAATGCACTCATTTTTACACCTATCACAGATTCCTACGAATAGTATTTCCGTGCCTTCGATTTTATATCCCGTAGTATCTTCAACTCTTTTTTCCAACATATCCAAGTCTTTCGCCGGAACGTCGAGCACTTGACCACAATGTTTGCAACGAAAATGTGCGTGTAATCCTATCGTTTTATCATATCTATCGCCTGCGTTCAATATAGATACTTCTCTAATTTTGCCAAGTTCCACCAAAACCTTCAAGTTTCTATATACGGTGCCAAGACTAATTTCCGGCATAACTTCTCTGCAACGAAGATAGATGGTTTCCGCACTGGGATGGTCGCAAGATGCTTCTACTACTTTGAGAACTGTGTTTCTTTGGTTAGTGTTTCTCATCTTCAACCCCCTTTTTCTTATTGCTATTAGTAACTATTACTATTAAATCATACCTTTAAACGTTTGTCAATAGATTTTATGAAAAAAAATTAAAATTATTCCTACCAATAAAAAGAGCCAAAACGGCTCTTATAAATTAGGTTAATCGTTCAATATCAATTCAAGGTTGCTATACTGCCGTTTTAGATTATTGATGATATTTTTATTCGTGCCTTTGTAGACTATTGTTTTTAAGTTTTTACAACCGCCTAGCGACAGATATCTCATTGTTTTTAATGAATTAGGTAACGTTATTTCTTTTATGGACGTATTCTTAATAACCCACATTTCTATTTCTTCCAATCCTTCTTGAAGATTTAACCTTTTTAGTTTCCTACAATTATTAAATATACAAGTTTCTAACACCTTTATTCCACTTGGAATTGTTACCTCTTTAAGATTTTGACAACACTCAAAAGCACAGGCGCCTATTTTTTCCACACTTTCAGGTAATACTATCGTTTTACCCATATATCCTGCAAAGCAAGCATCTCCTATTTCCTTAAGTCCTTTAGGCAGTATTATTTCCGTTAAATCTGTTGCATAATAAAAATCGTCTTCTAGTCTGATTGTACCAGCAGGTACTAATTTAGGTGAGTTTCTATCCTGCCTTTTTAATACACCATCTATAATCGCCCTTTCTACAACGTTTGTATCTACTGCTCTATAATTATTTTTAGGCATTTTAGGCAAGTTGAATTCGTTATATACAACAATGTATTTATTTTTAGACTTTTCCCGTTGGTCTGAAAACATTACCCTATCCCATTCTTCTTTGTTGCCTGCATAAAAGATATAAAATTCTCTACGTTTAGGAAAGGCTCTTGAATTTATTTTCTTTATACTCTTTGGAAGAAAAAGATGTAGTAGATTATTTGTTCCCTCAAAGGCAAAATCTCCTATTTCTTCAACACCCTCTTCAAGTACTATGGTCTCTAACCTTTCGCATCCACAAAAAAGAAATCGGCTTACCTTTCTAACGCCACCCGGTATGGTAACGTGCGTTAAGTACTCATTTTCAGAAAAGGCACCCGCTCCTATTTCTTTTATTGTGGTTGGTAACTCTATCGTTTCTCGTATAGAACTACTCCAAAAGGCTTGTCTTCCTATCCTCTCTAAACCATTCGGTATTACAACCCCTTCCATTTCTTTCTCATACCAAAAGCACCTGCTTTCTATTTCCCTAACACCTGCCGGTATTTGATAGACACCTTTAATTTTCTCTCTACATAGTTCACCTTTTTCGCTTAGATAATAATTCTTCATACACCGCTCCTTAATATTTGATAACCTTATTGTATTACAATCGATGTACTATTTTTGTCACATTGGGTATTGTAATGTATAAGCAGGTCATGTATAATATATTCAACCAAGGAGAAAAGAATAAAATGAGCGATATTCCTAAAAATCTACTTCCATTACAAATATTGGAAATATTAAAAACTTATAGTGACGTAAGCCATACGCTTAAAGTTATGGATATAAAACACTTGCTTGAAAGTAAGTATGGCGTTGTTGTTGACCGTAAAGCGATTAGGCGAAACCTTGATAACCTTTTGAATATGGGGTACAATTTGGAGTACAAAAAGGTAACAAGGGTAAATAAAACCGGCGAAGAAGAAATTTTAACCGATTGGTATTTGGAGCATGAATTCGATGACACAGAATTAAGACTGCTTATTGATAGTCTACTCTTTTCCAACCTACTCTCTAACGACCTTGCTAAAGATATAATTGAAAAACTTAAAAATCAATCTAATATTTACTTCCGCGAAAAAGTTAAACACGCTATCTATTTACCCAACAATCAATATAAAAACAAAGACGTACTATTAAACGTGGAAATATTGGAAGATGCAATACAAAAAAACCAAAAGGTAAAATTTAACGTTTGCTCTTTTGAAAAGGATAAAAAACTGCACGAAAGAAAGTGGGATAACGGCACGTTGAAAGAGTACGTTGTAAATCCCTATCAACTCGTTGTTGCAAACGGCAAGTATTACCTTATTGGCAACATCGACAAGTTTAACAACGTTGCGCACTTTAGAATTGATAGGCTTAAAAACATTGAAACTGTTGAAAACAGTGTACGTAAACAACAAAGTGAAATCCCGGAAATTAAATATGGCTTACCGCTAGGAAAACATATGGCAGAACATATCTATATGTTTAGTGGGAAAAGTGAAAAAGTAACTTTTAAGGCAAAAACCTATCTTTATAACGACTTAATGGACTGGTTTGGAAGTGATATACGATTTATAAAAGAAGAAAACGATGAAGTACTTTGCGAAACGAAAGTAAACCTTAAGGCAATGAAGTTTTGGGTGCTACAATACGCAACACACGTTAAAGTTCTTAGCCCGGAAAATTTAGCAAACGATATCAAAGCCGACCTACTAAAGGCCATAAATAATTATATTGATTAATAAGGAATAACAAGAATGAAAAATATATCTGAAACAACCGATCAATCCCTAAAAGCAATGTACGAGAAATGGCTCGAAGAACTTACAAGTTGTCCTGAAACAGAACTTTTATTAGGTGAAAATTTCTCTAACCCCTACTTTATTTCAACTCCATGTGCATGGCATAAAGCAAAAACCAAAATACTTATGGTTGGACAAGAAGGTCACGGAGAATTTGGGTCAGGAAAGCAACAAGGGTGGTCATATAACGATATAGAAAAGATTCAGGGTTATAATCGTTGCTATTTATACGTTCAATGGAACTCTATACATGATAATGAGTATGAGTATAATAAAAGCTGTTTTTGGAATGCGTTTAGAAAAATCAAAGAAAAAGCTGAAACAGCTAACACAACAGTTTCTTGTGCATGGAGCAATATAGACAAAATCCACAAGTTGGGCCATGGTAGC
>JAZNYA010000120.1:0-14326 GCA_045594145.1 Candidatus Stercoripulliclostridium sp.
CGATTTACCTCCCTTTAGGAACTCGCCATCAAGGTGACGCTATTGCGTACTTAATAGACCTCTACTGCGCGGCTTTCTATAATTTACCACAATACTTTTTCTTTTGCAAGCGAATTATTATATAAAATATATAATTCCGCAACTTTTTTGGGATAATTAGAGTTTTTCTACCCTAAGTTTATTGTTTTTGATGACGACTCTAATGTATTCTTCGCCAATTCTTAGCTTAAAGACGTTATTTTTACCTTTCTTACTGCTAAAAGGCGGGGTTATAAGGGTGAGCGTTGCGGGACTGAGAGCCTTTACGTTAAAGGAAACGCCCCCTATTTCTTCCTTAAAATCGCTAACTATCGCCGTAGAACCGACGAGCGAGAAAACGTCCTTTCCTTCTATATTTAGTTTTAATCCGTCCTTAAACGACGTCAAAATGGTCTTTTTCGTAAAGAAACTCAAGTTTGAAACTCGAGTGTCGCTACCGCTGTGAGTACCGAAATTGAGAGCGGGGCGAAGGTCTTTAGTAAAAGCGTTTACGCCGATGGTCGCATTAAGAGCAATGAAATAGTAGATATAATCGCCGAGCGACTTTTTGCTTGCGTTAAACTTTTGGATGGCACTCTCACGTTCCTTTTGAACTAGGAAATAATCTCCGCTATGCAACGCAAGAAGATACCTATAATAACTTTTAACGGGAGATGCTTCCCCTTTATCACCAAGCGTTTTTAGAGCGTCGGGCTTATATGCAGAAGCCTTTTCCAAATAACTTTGGTTATCCTTACCTAAAATTCTTGATGCCCTTTCCATGACGTCGCAATATAAGAACTTTTCGGTAGCGTTACCATTTTCCTTTCCGTCCTTCAAAATGTCGTAGGCTTCCAAGAGCAAACGATGATTACGAGTCATGCTAAAAGCCGTCCAAGCAGTGACGGCAAAAAGCGTACTCGGGGTAGCGTAAGCAAGTATTTGCCTTTCCCCTATATCCCCTGCAAGCACTCCTACGAGAGCACTTTCTTCGCCGGTGAGCGTATTATCTACGTAAGCCCAACCCACGCTTTCATCGTAACGCTTATGGGAATACACAAAGGGCAATTCTCTTCCCAATCCGCTTAGTCCACCGCCTTCTGCAAAGGGAGCGGTTAAGGAGTAATTAAGCATCCTTGCATACGAGCCGTTCCTGAGTTCCGTGAGAGAAGGCGTACGCAAAGAAGCAACGGGGCCTACTCCAATATAAATATACGTTTCGCCATAGGGCTCTACGTTAAAACAAATATCCTTTCCTTTGAACTCGGCATCACTAAAGTCGCCAAAGAGCTCTACCGCACATTTCTCTATTTGGGTATCCGCAGTTTTATTTTTGGCATCCTTATTCTCCGTTATATCGTTAATCTTGCTAGCATACCAAAAACGATTGTTTACGGTCATTACACTCTCTAGGTCGCCTTTTTTGACGCTTGCTTTAAGAACAAAAGTCTTTGCTTCTTGGCTCTTTAGTTTTACTACTATCGCCATTTTAGAGTAGGATGAAATAGCAATTTCATAGCCAATTCCACGCAAAAAGGCATAGCGATTTACGGCGTCCTTATGGTACACCGTAACGCCGTTACCAACGGCATCTACGCCCTTTGGAGCAAGGGAAAGCGTCCATACGTCGTCGCCTATTACGTCCAACGTTTTGCCCAAATATACGGTGGGAGAAGGTGTATTTTTAGCGGTAAGGCCCCCTATATTTTCGGGAGCCTTAGTATTCAAAGCATTGTTATTCGTCATTTTAATATCCTATAAACAAAGAGCGACTGCACCTAGCATGCCGGCATCGTTTTTGAGTTCTGCTTTTCTAACCAAAACTCTGGGGTTGCGATGTCCGCCATAGGAATAGCGGTTTACTATGCGTTGTATTCTTTCCATTAGGTAATCACCTTCATTGGAGATACCGCCACCAATCAAAACGACGTCGGGACGGAATAGGTTTACCAAGGAAATAATGCCTTCTGCTACGTATCTAACGTAATTTCTAACGACGATTTGACCTGCTCTATCCCCTTCACGCATAGCAAGGAAAGCCGTTCTTCCGCTTACCTTACCTTCTTCTTCTGCGAATTTTACCATGAGAGATTCGGGGTGTTTTGCAATCGCTTGCTTGGTTTGGCGTATTAGAGCGGTTGCAGATGCGTATGCTTCCCAGCATCCACGCTTACCGCAAGAGCAAAGCTCACCGCCTACACGCAAGCCAATATGACCGCCTTCGCCACCGGCACCTGCCTTTCCTTCAAGGAGTTTGCCGTCGCAAATGATACCGCTACCGATACCGGTTCCAAGGGTGACGACTATGACGTCGTTATATCCCTTTCCTGCACCAAAACGTTGTTCTCCGAGTGCAGCGACGTTGGCATCGTTGCCGATATAAGTGGGAACGTCGATGTATTTTCTAAATTCTTTTACAATCGGAACCTTTTCGAAGTTGATGTTGTTTGCATAGGTAATAACGCCGGTTTTGGAGTTAATAGTGCCGGGGATACCCATGCCGACTGCGGTTATATCTTCTTTGGTAAGTCCCTTTTCTTCAACGAGTGAAAGGCAAAGGTCTGCTATATCCTTTATGATAACCGAGTAATGTGCATCGGCTTTAGTAACAACGGATTTTTTTGCATAAACGACGCCGTTTTCATCAACAAGACCGCCTTTAATGCTCATGCCACCAATATCAATTCCTATGTAATACATAATATTTCTCCTTTAAATTATAGTTACGACTAACGTTGCGTTGTCGGCAATGATTTTTGCCATATAGTATGCAGGAACGAACCAAGTGTCGCCCTTTTTGATTTCTTCGCCGGACTCGAATTTAGCACTGCCATCTGCTACCGTGAAGGTTACGAAACTTTCTTCCGAATAGATGAGATACTCGCCGTTTTCAATAGTTACTTCTTTAGAAGTAAAATATCCGTTCTTGGTAAGGAGTTTAATCTTAGAGCCGTTGGAAAGTTCCTTTACTTCGCCGGGTACGGGAAGTTCACTCTTCTTTAGGTTCATTACGTCGAGAGCTTGGCGGATATGCAATTTTCTTGCGTTACCTGCCTTATCCTTTCTGCCGTAATCGAAGATGCGGTAAGTGATATCCGAGCTTTGTTGCACTTCTATTACGGTAACGCCCTTTAATAATGCGTGTACGGTGCCTGCAGGAACAAAGAAGCAATCGCCTTTCTTTACGGGACAGCGGTTAAGGAGTTCGGTTATGGTGCCGTTAACAACGCCGTCTATGACTTCTTCTTTAGTGACGTCACGGTTGAAACCGTAATAGATTGCACTGCCTTCTTCGGCATCCGCAATATACCATACTTCGTTCTTACCAAGCTGACCGCCTTCTCTTGCCATGGCGTATACGTCATCGGGATGAACTTGCACGGAAAGGTCGGCACTGGCGTCCAAAAGCTTAATAAGTATGGGGAATTTGGAGTAGTCGTTTACCTTGTCGCCAAAGAATTCGGGATAATTTCTTTGGAGCTTGGAGAGCGTATACTCATAAAAAGCGGGGTCGTCTACTATCGATTCGCTATCGGTATACATGCTTAGTTCCCAGCATTCTGCGATGCTATCGGTATCGGATTCTTTTCCCCAAAACTCTTTGAGTTTTGTTCCGCCCCAAATATAACTACGGACGGATGGCTTTAGTTTTAGCGGTCTAAGTTTCATATATAACTCCTGGTTGGCAAATGCCTTAGTTTTCGAGAACGTATTTTTTATATCCTGCCCTATCGCTCGTAACTTGGTCGAAGTCGGCAATCAAGCTATCTGCTTGAGCTTCCAGCGTATCCAAAACGTAAACGACTTCTGCTCTTGCAATGAGTCCGGAGCAAGCGTAAGGGGTATCCAGGCTTTCCAAAATACCAGCGTTTTCAACAACAACTTCCTTTAGTGATAAGCAGTAATTGAAAGCGGAAGTTTTAATGGAAGCAAGGTCTGCGTGTATGGTTATGCTGGCAAGAAATTCTGCGTTTAGGAAGGTTTCTTCTTCTATTGTTTTAACGCTTGCGGGGATATTTACAAGCACGATTTTAGCTTGCTTGAAAGCACCCTTTCCAATATGCGTTACGGATGCGGGAAGGGTAATCGTCGTCAAAGCGGAATATGCAAAAGCTTCTTCCCCTATGACTTCCACGCCGTCCATAACGGTGGTATTTAGCGTTGATGCAAGTAGCGTATTGGTAGCCTTTTCCACCAAAGCGTTGCCGAGAGCGGAATAAACGGTATTTTCTCCGCTTACAATTATATTTTCCAGCCTAGCCGTATTGCATAATGCAAGCTCGCCTATATGCGTGACGGATGCAGGAATACTTACGGAAGAAATCCAATCTTGACCATAGAAGGCTTTGCCGGCAATAGCGGTAGTGCCTTCTTCGATGACTACCGATTGAGTAGCGGGCTCACTTTCCGAGTAGTAGAAAGAATATGCAACGTTTCCTGCGTATACGACTCCGTTTTGGTTGACGGCATCGAGCCAACCGCAATCGAAGGCTCCCGAGCCGACTTCATAAAGAGCCGTAGGGAAGGTAAGGTTTATTAGGTCTATGCAACCGCCGAAAGCTTCCGAGCCAACCTTGCTTAGCCCTTCCGGGAAAGTAATTTCCGAAAGCCTATCACAGCTAAAGAAAGCTCTATCGCCTATTGATTCCAGTTCGGAATATGCGGAAATGCTGACTTTTTTAAGGTTTACGCAAAGAGAAAACGCCCTTTCGCCAATGGTTTTTATGGTATCGGGAAGCACAACTTCTTCAATTACATCATCACTATAAAAAGCTTGGGGCAAAATGGCGGTTACCGGGCTTTCGTTATATAGGGAAGGAATTACGACTTCCTTATCTACGATAATGGCGGATTTTACTGCGTATTCCTTCTTTTCGCCAATCTTTTCAAAAACGAAATAGTTGTTTGCCGGCATCAAAGGTCCTTCGGGAGTAGGCTTAAGTCCCGTGCCACCGTTACTATCATCGCCGGGCGACGTGTTACCGCCGTCATCCGTTACGCCACTGCCGTTATTATCGTTTTCATTGCCCAAGTCCCCTTGTTCACTTGGCGTACATGCGACGAGAACAAGAGTTAAGCAAAGCAAAACTATGATTATTGGAAATATTTTCTTAAGTTTGTTCATATTAATCGTTTTCCAGTGCCATTATTTTATCAACACGGAGAGCGTGTCTACCGCCGGCAAAAGCGGTGGAAAGGAAGGTTTTTGTGAAGGTATATGCATCTTCACCCTTGGTAATTCTGCCACCCATTGCAATAATTTGAGCATTATTATGCTCAGCGGACATTTGAGCGGAAAAGTTATCGGTAACGTGAGCACAACGTATACCCTTAACCTTATTTGCTGCAATAGAAATACCTATACCGGTACCGCAAAGGAGCACGCCCTTTTCTGCATCGCCGGAAAGTATGGCATCGCAAACCTTTTTTGCATAATCGGGATAATCTACGGAAGAAGTATCATAGCAACCTAGGTCGATATACTCGCATCCAAGCTCAACTACTGCTTTAATAACGTCATCTTTAAGAACTATACCGCCGTGGTCACAACCGATAGCAACTTTCATAATTTCTCCTTATGCACGCACACGTGCGTATATTTAGTAAGTATATTATATTACACTACTTCGTCAAATGCAATACTAAAAATAAAATAAGGATGAGTGAATTCAAAATGAAAACAAAAAGGCAAGCATTTCGCTCGCCTTATTCTGCTTATATTACGTTACCGCCGGTGCTCTTTTTTAGCCTGTTATACAAGGCAAAATACTGCGGTTTTTGGGAAAAGTCTTCTATGATGATATAAGAATATTGTTTTTCCAGGTCACGGAGAAGGGAAAAAACCGTTCTCATGCACTCTTCGGGCGTTTCCCCAAGCCTTGCGGTATTTACGTCTTCGGGTACGCTTGCCAAGAAGGAATCCCTACCCACTATTACTGCGTTTTCATTTTGGGAATAGGCACGGATGGCACTCTCTATGCTACTTGCCCCAACGCAATCACATATTGGTGCATAGTGCTTGTACTTCATGCCGGGTGATTCCGCCACCACAACTTCGCCCTTGTGGTTAATTACCTTATCCAGCACTTCCGTTAACATCTCTATCGTAACGCCACCGGGACGAAGGACTATGGGTACTTCCTTGGTTAAATCCAGTACCGTAGACTCTATGCCCACGTCGGTTTGACCGCCATCCAATATTAGCGGAATTTTACCCACCATATCTTCATACACGTCCATAGCCCTAGTGGGACTAATTCTTCCGGAAGTGTTAGCACTGGGAGCTGCAATTCCCGTTCCGCTCTTTTTGATAAGTTCAAGTGCAATTGGATGATTTGGTATTCTAATTCCTACCGTTTGGATGCCCGCAGTTGTAACTAGCGGTAAATTATCGCTCTTTGGCAAAACGAGCGTAAGTGGGCCGGGAGAAAACCTTTCCCAAAGCTTATAGGCAACTTCCGGTATTTCCTTTACGGCCATTTTAACGTCTTCTACGCAAGCAAAATGCACTATCAAAGGATTGTCTTGCGGTCTACCTTTTGCCTTAAAAATACTTAATACTGCTTCTTCGTTAAAGGCATCCGCACCCAAGCCGTATACGGTTTCTGTGGGAAAAGCGACGAGTCCGCCTTCTCGCAAGATTTTTGCACCTTCATCTATTCTTTCCGCTCCGCCTACTATCGTTTTAACGCTACTTGAGTTCATATATTACCCCCGCACCATTTTCCACGGTAGCGACTTTGGTTAAAAAGGTCTTGCCGTCTTTAAAGAAGTAATCGGAGCAAGAAACTTGCTCGCAAGTATTGGGAAGAAGCACCGTGCCGGAATTGGACTTTAGTCCAAAACGGATGGTTTCTTTGCCAAGAGAATCTACGGACGAGTAGCGAGTTACGTATACGCCGTTATACATTTGGTAGCAGTCGGATATGGAAGTAACCGTACCGTCAAGCGATATGCGATAGAAGGCTTGCGACTTAATCGTACCGCCTTCCGTCATCTCCCCTACTTTTGATGCCGTTGCATAGTTACCGAAGAAAGGCGAGAAGGCATCGTATTCATAGGGCGTAATGCGAGTGCCGTCAACCTTGGTTGCACCCATCTTTGTTACGGCTCCTTGGGGCTCGATGCGTTGCTCATAAGATATGATGACGCCGTTATGCATAAAGGAGTTTTCGAAAGCGGAAAGCTCGGTTAGCGGTATAAGGCTCTTTCTGGAACCGTCTTCATAAGTGTGGTAACCTACGTCACGCATAGCGATTTTAAAGTTAGGCGAAGAGTTTTGTAGTCCGTAGCCGTCCACGAAAACGGTGGGCATAACCAAGTTAGACGGAGCCGTCATCCTACCTTCATTGTCGCAAATCATAAAGGACGTAGACCAAGAACGAATATTTTCGGTGTTGTAGTAATAGTAGTAATAGTAAACTATGCTGTAACCCTTCTTGGTGATTGCGGAAGTGGGCACGATAGGCAACAGATACGGACGTTCCCACTTTGTTGCAGCGGTGACGTCTTCGGTATTTATGGCGTTACAAATATTCCTTACGTTTTGGTCGGTATATTCGTTTGCCACCATCGTTACACGCTCGCACTCATACTGCTTGCCACTCTTAACGGAAAACCTTACGCTCTTTATGAGTGTATAATAAGTCTTGGAGTCTTCGTCATTCATAAGTGGCATTTCATAGCCGTCGAATTGCTCGGGTGAAGAATATATGGATGAAACGATGAACCAGCCGTTACCCACGTAGTAGACGTCCGTCGTTGTATACGTTTCTACGTAGCCGTCACTTGCCTTAATTAGAGCAACGGTATGTTGTCTTTCCAACTTACCTTCCGCACTAATTTTATTAAAGTCATAGAAGCGAGCTTCCATGTTGTCCACTACTGCAAGATATCCATCATGGCAAACAAACTGCGAGCCGTTGTTTATGCCGTCAACGACAGCCACTTCCTTTAGTCCTAAGGTGGAAGAGTAATCGTATATGGTAGCATAGGAATAACCGGCGGTACCGAATTCCGTCGTATATTTGTCGCCCATTATGGCAATAAGATTGTCGCTTAGGAAAGTAAATTGTTGGATGAGCGGTGCATAAGGATAGGTGAAGCCGTATTCATATGCGTTACCATCATCGCCACGGAATTTTACCACGCCGATATACCTAATTTCTTCCACGCCTTCCGATGAAGCGGAAAGTTGGGTACGCAAGCAAATTGCATAATCGCCACGAATATCTATTACCGCCGTATAAATGGGGTCAACGTAAACTTCCGTCGATGAGCAAAAGCCGTAAAACTCTCTCTTTACGCCGTTTTCACCGCCAAGCATATGGGTGGTTTTTGTGACGTAAACGTCGTTATCGCCGTCATAGAAAGCAACCGTTACGCCGTCATCCAAGCGTAAGGTTTCCGTCAAGGAAGTATACTCTCCCGTGGACGCAAAATTTTCAAATATATCCGCCGTCGTAACAGCATCTTCGCCCTTAGGCTTGCAACCCAGGAACGCAACAAAGACAAAAGATAACGTTAGGACGAGAATAAAAAACTTTTTCATAACTCGATTATAGCATAAAGGTAGCCCTAGGTCAATGTAAAACGGGTGAATTTAATGTGTTAAACGGCAAACTTTTTCATATATTAAAATATGAAAACCTACAAAAATTTTCTCTCTTTTACCCTATCCCTTGCCTTAATATTCATAACAAGCTATCTTTCGGGTATGTTTTTGGAAAGTGGCAAAGATTATATTACCGCCCTATATTCAGGCGGTACTCCATTACCAAGTAAAACGTTATTTTCTATCTTTTGGGGTATTGCTTATGCTTGTATGGTAGCCCAAATGAGCGTAACAATTGCAAATCGCTGTCTAAGAAGAGCCATAAAAATTTGGGTGCTTGTGCTAGCATTAAACGTGCTTTTTACACTACTTTATTTTCGCCTTCCCCTTGCATACTTGGGTACTCCGCTAATAATACTTATGCTCGCACTACTTATGCTGTTAACGTCCTTTTACGTACGCAACACAAGGTACCTTTGGCTCTATTCCATACCCATACTCGCATTATACGGATATAGTTTGTTTCTGGCGATAGTTACCGCCTTGTAGTTATTTTCTCTTGTTTCTTACTATAATTACAACGACTCCAACCACAAGAGCAATTACCATTACCACTGCTATTGCAATGCCTACAATCTCTCCTATCTCTTCTTCTATCGGTCTAATGCAGGACATCCCTTTGTCGATGTTGACCGGTTTAGTATAAGATTCTAAGGTAATGCTACACTCTTCTCTTTCGCCGTTGTAACCTATAAGCGTAAAGGTGTATTTGTTAGGCTCAACTTCCCTAAACTCTACTATTTCTTTTATTATGTTATTATCAAACTCAACGTCTTCACTCTTTAAAACGGGTATTCCGCCCTCAATGACTGCATAAAACTCTCCATAATGGGTTTCGCCGGTTTTAACATCTTCATGCAAGAAGAGCTGTTCATATTCAAGAACCATAAAACTACTTCTTAAACTCAACGCAACGCTACCCGAGCAACGAGTACAATTAGCATCTTTGCTTGTCGCATTTATCATATGCATTTCGGTAGCAAGTTCGCCACAATCGGCACAAATGAAGCTATGCTCATATTCGCTTATGCTTTGATATTCCGTATCAACCGAGCTTTTATGTGCAGTTTTATTGCTTCTTACGTAATCGCACGCTTGACACTTTGTCGCACAGCGATAAGGATACCTATGCACTATGCCGTTTTCATCAAGCTCTACTATGATTTCTTGGTTTTGGGAATTAGATTCTTCGGCAAAAGCAACGCCTTTTGGCACCAAAGAACCGAATAAAAGCGGGCATACCAACAAAATGGCAACCATAAATGCCAAGGGAATATAATTTTTGAAGAAAGTTCTAATCATAACCTACTCCTTATCCCCCTTTTTAGCATATCATAGTGCCACTTTAATGTCAATAGTAAAGTTCTAGCCTTCGTACGACCTAACTATTCCCTTATAAAACTCCACGCACTCGCCCAAATTCCAAACGTATATATGCTCGTTGACGTTGTGAATAGATGCATATTGCTTGGTATCCAAATCTATGGGTGCAAAACGCAAAATGCAGTCGGCGACGTCGCCAAGATGGCGTGCATCCGTACCTGCGGTAAGCAAGAAAGGAGAAACTATTACGTCCGGGAACAAAGAGTTCATAACGCTTCTAAGCCTTTCAAATTGAGCGGTTTTATGGGATGACGGAACGCAATAATCACGCTCGGTTTGCAATATTTCTACGTCGTACTTTTGAGCGATTTTATTAATTTTCTCTAGTTCTTGCATCAAATCTTCTTCTCTTAGCGAGCGGAAGAAGGCAGTCGTAGTACACTCGTTTGCATCCCCTTTTATGTCCTTGAAGTAAACGGAAGTGGAAAGCATTGCATCAACTACAGGACTAACCTTGCCAAGTATTTGCAGTAATAGTCCCTTGAATATGGTAAAATTGGACATCACCAAACGCAAAACAAAGGGCATATACGGAGCATGAGTGCGGAATAGTCCTTCTACTTCGGGAGTAAATTTCTTCTTGAATACGTTGCCGGATTTAACTTCGCTGACAAAAGCGGAAAGCCTTTCTACTGCATTATCCTTTATGGGATTTAGACCTACGTGTCCGCTTTCTCTCTTTTTAGCCGTGCAAGTATAGTAATGTCTACCCTTTTCATGTACGGCAACCATGGCACTCTTTTCTTTTACGCCGGGCATCATCTTTTGTACGATTGCACCACCTTCATCAAGAACCAAATCGAAATGCAAACCACGCTCCAAAAAATATGCGTGAGTTTTGGGCATGCCGTCACCGGCAATCTCTTCGTTGTTTGATGATGCGATAAAGACGTTTATGGGGAAATCATAACCCGAAGCCAACAATTCTTCTATTGCTTGCAATTCCGCAAACAACGGAGTTTTGGTATCAATCGTGCCCCTTGCATATATGGCTCCGTCCTTTATGGTGGGCTCAAAGGCAGGAGTTTCCCATTCTCCTTCTTCTGCGACTACGTCGTGGTGGGACATCAACAGTAGGTTACGGTCGCTGTTACCCTTTATTTCATAAAGGAAACAGCCGTCGAAGTCGTGGCGAATTGCCTTTTCATGCAAAGTGGGAAAGTTCTTCCTTAATACGTCGTAAAAACGCTCATACTCTGCTTTATAAGTGTTTTCCTTGTCGTATACGGTTTTGCAAGATACCATTTCTTGTAGTATTCTTGCGTACTCTTCCGTTTTCTCGCAAGGCACGGATACTCGTGGTAAATTTTTGGTTTTTCTTTTAGCGGGTGCAATCAATGCGTTTACTAATAGGTAGGTTAAAAATGCCCCTATCAACGCACAAACGACGCATACGGCAATAATTTCGGCAGGCATTATACGTTCTCCTTATTGCGTTCGGCTTTTAATCTTTCTATGTTTTCGGTAACCTTCTTATCGTCGTAAAGGTGGAAGAATACTATGGAAGCCACGGTGAATACACAAGCGAATATACCCGTCAATTTTACGCCGAGTAATCCAACTTCTTCGCCGGCATTTGCTCCTATTGCAAGTACGCTGGATACTATAACCATAGCAACGGCGTAGGCGATTTTTTCAATGAAGGTCTTAACTGCGGAGAATATGCCTTCCCTATTGAGTCCGGAAACAAGGCTGTCTTCTTGGATGATATCGGATACTATGGATTGGGGCAAGATATTTATTGCAGCGAAGGGGAAAGCTACCGCTAAGCCCATAATTATGCCTATAACGAGTTCAAGCCCGGGCATAAGTCCTGCTATCTTGTCGCCAAAGAAAATGAAAGCGAATACTACGGCGAAGATATAACTGCCTACCAGCAACGGCATTTTCTTGTTGAATTTCTTGCTTATTTTAACAATGAGCGGGAAGGAGCAAATTGCGACGCCGATAGCTACTGCCATAACGATAAACGATTGGCTTTCTTCTATGCCTAGAAGCATCGTGATATAATAAAGCATAGCCGTTTGGAAGAAGGCCATGGAAATATAGCTTGAAAGGTCGCCTGCGGAGAAAAGAACGAAATTCTTGTTCTTGAATACTACGCCAAAGCTCTTCCAAATGGAATCGGGGTTATTGGCGTGCTCTTTTACGTATTCGTTTTCCTTGAAAGCAAATGCAGAAGCACATAAGCAAGCCATACCTACAACAGCAAAGATGGTAAATACCAATCTCCAAGAAGTAATGGCATCAAAGCCCGCTTTCTTAAAGAAGCTTACGAACAACGTAGTCGCATACATAACGGCACTTGAGCCCATAAACAGAGCGGTGCTAACTGCATAGTAACCGACTCTCTTTTTAGCATCGGGTATAATTTCCGGAATAAGAGCACGTTGCGGAATAAAGTAAAAAGTATAAGCGGTGTAGTAAATCATTAGCCATAAGCCAACCCAAATTGCGTTACCGACGTTTCCTGCAGGGAACGGTGCAAGGAATATCATTAGTACCGATACGGCATAAGGAATAGCGGAAATACGCATGAGCGACATACGTCTACCATATTTACTGTTTAATTTATCGCTTAGGTTTGCAACTAACGGGTCGGAAACGGCGTCAATCACCTTGCTTATGCCCGTCAAAAGAGCCATAATGGTAATAAATCCCAAAATTTTATTGCTTGGTAGCAAGGACGTTATACCGCTGGCGGCGGTTGGTTGATAAAAATACAAAAGATAATTACCAATCATGCCGTTAAACAACCCTTTAGCCACGTCGCAAAGGAAAAATTGATAAACCTTTCCCCTACTAATTTCTTTTACGGAATTCATAATTCTCTCTCCCAAAAAGTAATAACATAGTTATAACACAGGCGTACGAAAATATCAAGAGAAAAAAGCCCTGTTAGATTGTATGATAATACATTCTAACAAAGCTTTTGATTTAATATCCTTGTTCACCTATCAATTAAGAGTTCAAACTCGTCTATGCCATTGAAATCTCACCCTTCCTTCAGGTTTAAATTCTATTCCGGCACGTACTCGTATTCCATTACAACGTAGCTTTGATAATATATCCAACCGGTTTTTTCTATGGCTTTCCATTCTTCTTCCGTACCGGTAAACTTGACGTCAAGCGAAACGTCCAACATTCCGGATGAATACAAGATATTTCTGCCGATATTCTCTATTCCCTTTTGGAATACTATCAATTTTAGTTTTTGACATCTATAGAAAGCATTTTTTTCTATAATCTTTACCGAGCCGGGAAGAATAATTTTGGTGGTTTCAGGGTTCTTTATGCTGTCCGTTCCTATAATAGTTATGCCAAGTGGAACTACAACTTCCGTTTCGTCACCATAATAGCGAACTAGCGTCTTTTCCGAATTCTCGGTATAGATTACAAAATCATTAGCTATTTCCAGCTTGCTGTGTCCTTCGCCTTCGGTATAAAGGTTTTTAACGTATTGCATCATAGCATAGTCGATAGTGAGTTCAATATCGGAGTTATTGCATATTTCCACCAAGCAGTAACATCCATAAAAGGCTTGTTTATGTAAATATTTCAAGTTTTCAGGTATAGTTAGTTTGAACAACTTGTCAACGTACATAAAGGTATTGCCAATGTATTCCAAACTTTCAGGCAATACGATTTCTACTACGTTATTTTTTACCGATGGGCTATCGTCGAAGGCAAAATCACTAATCATAATAGTACCATTTGCTATAACAAGTGTGGTATTGGGTTCCACCGCGCCCTTAAAACTCGTCAAGCAATTGCCAACGTAAACAGCACCATCGGGTTGCGATGCAAGGTAAGGAGTATCGTAAATAGCCCTTCCACCAACGTAGGTTAAAGAGTCTACGTCGGGAACGATAAGTTCCACCAAATCGGTACCGGCAAATGCACCATCCGCAATACCACGAGTTCCCGCTTTTACGGTAACGGAAACGTTTTCGCCATCGCCTTTATATTTTAGGAGTACGCCACCGGCATAGACTACGCCATCAGGTTGTGCATTGTACCAAGCAGTCCCGTCCATTTCGGTTCCGGACATAATTCGAAGAGATGCAGGGAAATTGATGTTTTCAAGAGCCGTACAAACAGCAAAAGCATTGGATTCTATTTCTTCAAGCGTGCTTGGTAGCACTATATCGGTCAACGACTCACACCACTCAAAAGCAAATTGGGGAATTTTGGTAATGCCTTCACTTATTGTTACCTTTTCTAAAACGTTTGCATATTGGAAACCTGCAAGCATCGTGCCTTCTCCGTTTACAACAGCTTCAATAAGGGTAGACGTATCAATGTAAGGAA
>JAZNYA010000121.1:0-3518 GCA_045594145.1 Candidatus Stercoripulliclostridium sp.
TAACCATAGAATTAGTATAGGAGAAAAATATGGCAAGTTTTGAATTATCTCCCAAACAAATAGTACTAGAGTTAGATAGATATATAATTGGGCAAACCGATGCTAAAAAAGCGGTTGCGATAGCACTTCGCAATAGATATCGTAGGACCCAACTTTCTCCGGAAGTTAGGGAAGAAATTACTCCAAAGAATATTATTATGAAGGGACCAACCGGCGTAGGTAAGACGGAAATTGCCAGAAGACTGGCTCGTCTTGTTAAGGCACCCTTTGTTAAAGTAGAAGCAACTAAATTTACCGAAGTTGGCTACGTTGGACGTGACGTAGAGTCAATGGTAAGAGACTTGGTTGAAGTAGCTATTAGATTGGTAAAAGAAGAAAAAATAGCCGAAGTAGAACCCAAAGCAAAAGAAGTTGCAGAAAAGAAGCTAGTTGATGGTCTATTCCCCGCACGCAAAAAGAACCATCCTGAAATGTCAGATGATGAAGTTAGGGAAATGCTTGCAAAAGATTTGAACGATGGTAAGTTGGATAAAGTCATGATAGAAATGGAACTTCCCGTTCAACAAAAGAGCTTGCAACTAGGTGCTCTTGGCGGAAATGATAATAATATTGGCGAATTTATGAATAGATTCTTGCCAAAGCAATCTAAGAAACGCAAGATTTCCGTTAAAGAAGCTTACGACTTTTTGACAAAGGAAGAAGCAAACAAGTTGATTGACGATGATTCTATCAACAACGAAGGACTCAAAAGAGCGGAGCAAGAAGGCATAATTTTCATTGATGAAATGGATAAAATTGCTTCAAAGGGTAATTCCCATGGTCCAGACGTTTCCAGAGAAGGCGTTCAAAGAGATATTCTTCCTATTGTTGAAGGATGTACGGTCAATACGAAATATGGTAATATTCGCACTGACTTTATTCTATTTATTGCTGCCGGTGCGTTCCATATCGCTAGAGTTAATGACCTTATTCCAGAATTGCAAGGAAGATTCCCGGTTATAGTAGAGCTAAAGAGCTTGACGGAAGAAGACTTCAAGAAGATACTAAAAGAGCCAGATAATGCGATTATTATGCAATATGCAGCACTTCTTGGCGTTGATAATATTAAACTTAAATTTACCGATGAAGCAATAGGCGAACTTGCAAGAATTGCATATTTAGAAAATGAAAGCAATGAAAACATAGGTGCACGTAGACTTCATACGGTTATGGAAACCTTGCTAGAAGACGTTAGCTTTAATGCTTGTGGCGGACACGACGATATAGAATTGGTTATTGATAAGAAGTACGTAGTCGACCACATGGAAAAAGTTACGAAGAACATGAACTTAAAGAAATATATATTGTAAGAGGGTAAAATGATAAATATTCCCAAAGGAACAAAAGACTTATTGCCTTACGAAAGTTACAAATGGCATTACGTTGAAAATATCGTTAGAGACGTCACGTCCAAGTATGGATTTTTAGAAATTAGAACGCCTACTTTTGAACACACCGAACTTTTCTTAAGGGGCGTTGGCGAAACGACCGATATAGTTAACAAGGAAATGTATACTTTCATCGATAAAGGTAATCGTTCGATTACCCTAAAGCCTGAAGGTACGGCCGGCGTTGCTCGTTCATATGTGGAAAATGGACTTTCAGAGAATCCGCAACCCATGAAAATGTACTATATTACGCCTGTTTTCCGTTATGAAAGACCACAAGCCGGAAGACTACGTGAACACCATCAATTTGGCGTGGAGCTTTATGGTAGTGATTCACCATATGCCGACGTGGAAGTAATTTCGGTTGCAAAAACGCTATTCAACACGCTAGGAATCAAAGACCTAGAGTTGAATATTAACAGTATTGGTTGCCCTGTATGTAGAGCAGAATACAATAAGGCGTTGAAAGCTTATCTTTCCGAGCATATTGACGGAATGTGTCCTACTTGCAAGGAAAGACTTGATAAAAATCCTTTGAGAATACTTGATTGCAAGGAAGAACGTTGCAAAGCGGTTAATGCCAATGCACCTAAAGTCTTGGAGTTTCTTTGTGATGACTGTAAAAAGCACCATGAAGATGTTAAGAGTATTTTGAATTCGTTGGGTATTGAATATAAAGTTAATCCTAGCATAGTTAGGGGACTCGACTATTATACTAAGACCGTTTTTGAGTTCGTTTCTACTTCAATAGGAGCTCAAGGTACCGTGTGTGGCGGTGGTAGATATAACAATCTTGTTAAAGAAGTAGGTGGAAAGCCCACCCCGGCAGTAGGTTTTGGTATGGGTATCGAAAGACTTATTATGGTGCTAGAAGCTTTAGGTCTTAGCTTGGGTGAACAAGAAATACCGAGCGTATACATAGCACCACTTTCGCAAGACCAAATGCAATATGCATACGGCCTTGCTATGAAATTACGTGCACAAAACGTTTCCGCAGATACAGACTTGATGGGTAGAAGCCTTAAGGCACAAATGAAATATGCCGGAAAACATGGTTACGCATACGTAGTAGTTTTAGGCGAAAATGAAGTAAATGACGGCATTGCTAAAATTAAAGTAATGGCAACCGGAGAAGAAATAGAAGTATCAATAAATAACATAGCAGAAGAAATTTTAAGGAGATAATTATGGCTGAATTTTTATCTAATTTAAAGAGAACGAAGATGTGTGGAGAATTTCGTGCATCTGATATCGGCAAGAAGGTAACAGCTTACGGTTTTGTAGCTAAGTATCGTAATCTTGGTAGCATTCAATTTGTTGATTTGCGTGATAGAACCGGTATTTTGCAATTAAGTTTTGTTCAAGCAGACCATCCTGAAGTATATGAAAAATCTACCCGCATAAGAAACGAGTTTGTTATTGCAATCGTTGGCACAGTTCAACCACGTGGTGAGAAGAATATTAACAAAAATCTTCCTACTGGAGAAATTGAAGTCATAGTAGAAGAATTGAGAATTCTTTCCGAAGCAGATACCCCGCCTTTTGCAATTTCCGACTTAGCTAGTGTAGGTGAAACGTTAAGATATAAATATCGTTATCTAGACCTAAGAAGAAACTCTTTGCAGTACTATTTAATTACCAGAGCAAAACTTGCTCAAGTTGTAAATAATTATTTGGCAAAGCATGGCTTCTTGAATATTGAAACTCCCATACTCGGTAAGTCCACGCCTGAAGGGGCACGTGACTATCTAGTACCTTCCAGAGTTCATCCTTCAAATTTCTATGCATTACCCCAATCTCCGCAGTTGTATAAACAACTACTAATGATTTCTGGCTTCGATAGATACTATCAAATAGCAAAGTGCTTTAGAGATGAAGACCTTCGTGCTAACAGACAGCCCGAATTTACTCAAATCGACATAGAAATGAGTTACGTTGATAAAATTACCGACGTTATGTATGAAGTTGAAGGTCTTGTAAGAGAAATCTTTAAAGAAATTAAAGGTATTAAACTTCCTAGACATTTCCGTCAACTAAAATATAAAGATGCCATGGCTCGTTATGGTTCCGATAAGCCGGATACCCGTTTTG
>JAZNYA010000122.1:0-22676 GCA_045594145.1 Candidatus Stercoripulliclostridium sp.
TAAGGGTCGATTGCACTATCGTGAAAGCTAGAGCGCAAGACGGGAACTTTTTCCGTAGTAGCGATAAGAACGGTCTTTAAGGCTTCTATATCTATTAAGCCGTCGTAGTATAATACGGCGTGTACCATTCTATCGTAGTAGTTGCGGAAAAGATACTGCATCTTGTCCCAAAGTTCAGCTTTTATTTTTTGTTTCTTTTTCATAATTCTAAAATAATATTTTGGCGATAAGGCTACCGAAAACTAAACTAAGGTAGCCTAAATGTGTGATATTTTTACCACTCGGTGTAATATTTTTCGTCCACAGTGGTAGGCTTTACGGCATTCTTTTTAACCTTAGGGGACTTCTTTTTATTGGAGCGATGAACAAGCATAACTATTATTCCGCTTACGTCGAAAAGGGCGGTAAGAGCGGGGAGTAGCCAGCCGGGATGCCAGGGCATTACCTTGCCGATTCCAAGCATAGTGTAGAGAAGGGAAGCACTAACAAGGAGTGCGAAAAGGCTTTCGATGAAAGCAAGCTTGGACTTGGTTAGGAAGGCTATGGACGTATCTGAAAGAAGAATAGCTATTACCATTGCCAAGAAGACGAAGTAATGATATTTAACTTCCGTTAGCATTAGAAGTATTAGGAAGATGAAGGACGATGCGAGTATTATCGATATCGCAAGATTTATTCTTGGAATAACGAAAGAGCGTCTGCCTGCTACCTTTATCCCTATAACTACTAAGGTTCCGATTATTGCGGTGAATAGTGCTCCTACGAGAATGAGCCAGCTAATGCTCCAAGGAACGACGTGCAATAGAGAAAGGGCAAGGTACAATCCTAGCACTACGACAATCGTTAAGGAGATGAGAGCTGTGGAAGTAAGCTTGATTGCGTTTCTCTTTGAGCGAGTATGAAGTTCTTCGTTGAATTTCATTAGCGTTTCTTGGAAGTTGCCAAGGCTGTCTATTGCAAGGTGGTATACGGCATTTTCATCCGTCATGCCTTTAATCTTGGCATCTTGAGCAAACTCTTCCAGTTGAACAAGAGTTTCTTTGCGGAACTCCATGGCGGCCTTTGTGGGCGGGATAGCACGGAATTCGTTTTCTAGATATGCTTTAAAGCGATTTGTCATAGTCGATATCTCCTTTTGAAAGGTGTATAGCTTGGTTAACTATCTAAACAGATTATATACTAGCGATGCAGGGCGTGTCAAGTGCATGCAATATATTTATTTGACGTATTTTTTGAAGAATCCGGCGGTGGTATCGTTTGCTTGTTTGCCTTCTTCCCAATCCGGTTGTATGACGTTATAGACGTGTTCTAGTTTGTTTGTTTGCTTTTCCTTGGTAAAATATACTAGTTCGGCGGTCTTTCCGTTATTTAAGTATTGTTCGTAACCTTTTAACGTTTGACCTTTCATAAAATCGCCGTCACACGTTATAAAAAGGGCGGGAATGTTTCCGGCAAAGTCGATTCTAAAATCTACGAACGGGAAAATGGCGTTCTTTTTAGCGTTTTTGCCAAGAAGTGCCTTAAAATACGATTTTACTATCGGCATTGTCGCAAGATGTGAAACGTAAAGTGCGGGACAGGTATAGCAAACGGCATTGAAGGTTGCTTTCAGCTTAATGCCAAAAGCCTTTTGCATTTCTTCATCGTGAGATAGGTTTATCATCAGCGAAGTTAAATGTCCGCCGGCACTATCGCCTGTGATAAATAGATTGTTTACGTCTACGCCTAACGTGTCTGCGTTATCATATATATAATTAATTGCGTTTGCAACGTCTTGTACTTGGTCGAAAAGGGCGACTTCGGGAGCAAGGCGATAGCTTACGTTTGCTACTTTAAAGCCACGTTCGGCTAGGTTAAGACAATAAATTTTATTTAATTCCTTGTCGCCGTAATACCAACCACCGCCGTGAATATCGATAATAGTTGGTTGTTTACCTTCATCTGCTAGAGTGTATACGTCTAGCATGTGGTACTTGTTGCCGTCGTTAAAATAGGCGACGTTATTGTTTTCGATGAGAGAAGGAACTCGCAAGGAGCGAATTCTTGCTTGATCTTTTGGGGTTACTATTTTGTCCCAGAAAAAAGTAAAAAGACTCATATTTGCTCCATTTTGGTATCCATAGCTACAAAATCGCAAAGTGCGTTTGGCGGATACGTGTAGTGTTTCTAATCGAATTATATCACACCTTCCGTTACTCTACAAGCCCCTTTTTTTTGAGTAAGCGTAGCATGGAGCATTGTGATTTGTTTTATTAGGATGCAATGCAAAAAAATAGACGTTTTACCACTTTAAAAAGTCGTCTAGTGTTGTAATTTTCACAAAACCACAACATATTGTTCACGTGCGTTCGCCCGCACGGTAATATTTTAGTAAAAACGCGTGTAATATTGTAGCGTGAATACGCGCGTATATGCTAGAATAATTACACTAATGGGGAAAACACCCCCTTTTTTACTACGCATGCGTAGGCACAAATAAAATATTATATGACGGAAAGAGTAATAATGCCGGTTAAAAACATAAATCTTAAGAAAGTTGTTAAATTGACCTTCGCTCTAGTGGCAATACTATCACTGGGCCTTTGTCTTGCGTTCACGTCACTGGGCAACGCAACGATTGCTTTTGCGGAAGAGAACGCAAATACTTCAAGTGCGACGAACGCAACTGTTTCTAATTTTGCAAACGAGATAGAAACCGGGGCAAGCATCACTCTTAGCGACGTTGCATTAGCTAGGGACAATGCTCCTAATCCGGCCAACGCAATTGCCAGAGCAGAGCAAACTGCGGTAATTACACTTTCCGGCGATTTATGGAGTGCAGTTCAAAGCGGAAGAATAAAGGCAACCCTTTTAGCAAGCGGAAGCAATTATTATGAAACGCTACAAGGAACAGCTAGCACCAAGGATGCAGGCTATACGGTAAGCGGAGCAATGGAAGGAAGCGGTAAATTCTCTTCTGCAAACACTCCTCCGTATGAAGATATGGTCATAGCAACGAGTGAAAAGCCACTCGATAGTGCAAACGGAAACGAAATAAGAATTACATACTTTGCAACTCATACCGCAATAGACAATAAGACGACGCTGGGCGAAAACGTAGCGGAATCCAAAGTTGAAGGGAATATGACCTTCAAACTAAAATTAACGTTTGAAAAAGTCGTTGTTACCATTGATGCTACTAACGGCGGAATAGTAAAAGACGCAAGCAACAATGAAATCGACTTGACTGCAGGACAAAAAGAAATCACGTTAGATTTCGGCGATAGCATAAGCTTTACTGCAGAACCCAAGGACGGATACTTCTTCTTGGGGTGGGAAAAAGTAGGTGTAACCGGCGATAATATAACCGGTCTTACGCTAAACCTAGGCAAAGCTGTAGATATTCCTTTGGGAGAAAAACCCAACTATAAGGCAGAATTCCAATTCATAAACGTTGTTCAAGATGCAGAAAACAACTATGAATATTCCGGTTCTCCGACGGGTCCGGTCGTAAAGTCTACCGCATATACCGGCATATACTACGTTTCACATCGTTATACAGGAACAACCGTTTCCGGTGAAAGCATAGACGTCAGTTCGGAAGGATTGCAAGATATCGTAGCATCTCCCATTAGAGCCGGCGACTTTAACTATACCTGCGAATTCTTCTATCGTGTAAATAATGGTAGCGAAATAACCAAAGGCGAAAGAATAGGCGGAGTTTCCATCGACTTCCAAATTAAGAAAAATACGCCTACCGTAAAGCATGGAGCAGATGATGCAGATAGCCTAACCATAAGTTATGGTGATAATCTGGACGATATAGATTTATCTCATACTGCAACCAACTCGGTCGATACTCTAGTTACTTTGACCGGTAAACTAGAAGTTTATCTAGGCGAAAACAAGGTAGACCTTACGGCCCTTCTTCCCCTTAGTGAAAACGGCACTGATTATACGCTAAAGTTCACGCCTAACGACCTTAACAACTATGAGATTTTGGATATTCCTTTCAAAATTTTCGTAAAGGATAATATCGGCGACGAAGGCACTAATATCGATGGAGAAAAAAGAGATTATAGCATTTCTAAGAGCATCGTTACGGAAGTTGATGCAAGCATTCAATCCAACTATGCCAACTTAAACGCACCCGAAGGAGCCGAACTTTTGAAGGTTTCTTTGAGAGCCGTTATGACGGATGAAAGCGGACAATATTTCTTCATAGGATGGAGAGTTGGCCTTTCTAAAGACGGCTCTCTCGCTCCGAGTTCATACGTTTATAATTACTTGAATTCCGGTAAAGTAACTCGTGATGAAGATGGTGCAATAACTGCAATAGACGGACTGGAATACGACTATTATCTACCCCATTACAGCAACACAAGTGATGAAGAGATGATTAAGTATACTCACGCAATATTCCAAGCAATATTCGTAAAAGATACTACTTGTGGCGTAAATGCGGATACTCTTGTAATTGCATATAGCGGTTCACCTACGTATACCACGCCTACTTTTAGCCCCCAAAGAGCATATTATGAATTTGGCTACGGTCAATTGAATTATTATCATGCATCCGACCTTGATACTGCTGTAGAAAACGTTCCTACTGCAATTGGTAACCACTATTTGAAGTATGAAATCATCAACACGGCAGTAGGCAATACCGTTGTTGACGTTCGTACCATAAAATACAACGTCACAATAGGTGAAGTTTATGCGGAAATAGATGAAAAGAACTCTATTTTATACGGCGGATACGATAAGAGTACGGGTTGGGCAACCCAAATGTACTATAAGCTTAGCGTAGAAGGCCTTTTGAGTGGTGGTGCAGATAGTTATTACTATTCTCTTGATAACGGCATGACTTGGGTTAAAATCAATGCGGAAATCGCCCAAGCAAGCGGATGTGAAATATCCTTTGTTACCCCGGAAGTTATAAATGACACACAAGTTTTCGGCTTTATATTCATGGCAACCCACCCGACTAACGGCACTCCTATGACGCTAGGAGAAAACGTTTATAACGTCGTAGCGGGTACGAGTTATTATTGTGTAGCAAAGATAGATACGGTTGAGCCGGAACTGGAAGAAATTACGGAAACAACGGGTCTAAACGGTGCGTGGACCAGAAACGACGTAAACTTTACGGCTCTAGCAAGCTATGGTGGCAGTGGAGCAGTTATAGACGTTTGCTACGTCAAAAACGGTTCAACCTACGTCAAACTGGATAGTAATATCGATTTCTTGTACGATACCGGCGTTGCAAAGACGGTAGATAAGAGTGTATCGTTTGCAATCGAAAACGAATATAGCGGTAACGTTAAATTTAGAATTAGAACGGGTTCCGGCATTGAAAAGGTTGTAGAAACCACTTTCCGTGTAAACCTAGATAAAACGGTTCCCATCTTTGGCGAACAAACCAAAGACCACGTTTCTTCTACCACTCAAGGCTGGATAAGTGAAACTACCAAAGTCACGTTTGAAATATTCAACGAAGGCGGTTCTGCACTATTACCGCCTACCGCAACCGATTCTCTTGGTAATTCCGTAAACGTTGCAAGTATTGGTGGGGGAAAATATAGGGTAGAAATTAGCAATTCGCTCTCTTATACCGTAGTAGCAACCGACGAAGCCGGCAACATCAACATTATGTCAATCAAAGAAAAAATTGACGTTGAACCGGTAAATTACGAATATAACGCAGAAAGTTATATGGCAGGAAAGTGGGCAAAACTCGGCTCTGCCGTTGCTTTCGATTTGAATATGGGTGCCAGTGGTGCAAGAATAAGATGCTCTGTTGATGGTGGAGAATATCTACCCGTAACCGATTTTTACGGCTCGGAAGAAGGAGCTATCAACAAGGAATTTACTTTGAGCTATGAAATCCCTTATTTTGAAGGCGTTAAGACTTATAATTTCCAAATTGAAACGGGAGCAGGCACACTAATTAACGTACCTTTCGGCGAAGTCAAGTTCGATATAGTTGCTCCTACCTATACGCTTTTGACCGATTTGAGTGCATATCAAGGCAATAGATGGACGTCTAACGTTATCGTTGCAGAATTCAAGGCAGAAGACGTTCAAGGTGCGGTCAATTCCGGAATAGAAGACTCTTGCATTAGCGTAGATAACGGCGGTGTCATTACTGCTCTGGGCAGTGGCAAGTATAGTCTTGCAATAGATAAGTGTACGGTATTTAACGTAAGCGTTAAGGACCTTGCAGGAAACGAAGTCATCCTTGCGTTACAAGCAAATGTAGACACCGTATTGCCTTCTTTGGAACTAAAGGCATATATCGGTGGCGGTAATCCCCTTGACGTAACCGAAGAACCTACTGCAGAAGATAATGCAGATGCTAACCTTTATGACTTTAACCGCTGGATTACGAAAAAGGATGCAGAACCTTGGGTAAGACTCGAGTTCACCATCAATTTGACTGCAAGCGGTTCAAGACTCGAGTATTCCAACAATAACGGAACCAGCTGGAGTGCATTAACGCCCACTTATATGCCGGAAGAAGGTCAAGTAAGCGGAGAAATCTCCACTCGTACATACATAAAAGATGAACAAAATAGAAAGTACATCTTCCGTTTGGCTACCGGTTCCGGCAAATACGAACTATATGAGCCGGAAAACAACGTAGATTTATACGTTAAACTCGACTTTACCGCTCCGACCTTGCGTTCAGAAGCATTTAGAGTAGGTTCTAACGCCAACTTCGATTTAAAGAACAAGTGGATTAATCAAGACGGTCAATATAGAATCATGGTTCAAGATACCGCTCTAGGTTCCGGCGTAGATATGTCCAGTATTATTCTTAAGGAATATGCCCTAGACGTAAGCGATTTCGCTATTTTGGACGGAACGGCAGTAGCCATAGATAGAGCAATGACTACGTCCGGCGATTATTTCGTATTCGATATGACGGAAGCAAAGAAATATTTGCTCACATTCCGTGACCTTGCAGGCAATGATTACGAAGGCGAAATATTTACTTCGCACATTGATAAGACTGCAGGCTTTACGCTAAGCGTAAAAGCAACGAGATACGATAAAGACGGTATAGGTTCACAAATAACCGGTACAACTTGGTTGGAGGCAGAAGATTACGTAGTATTCGAAGGAACGCCTTCTTTGAGTGGTTCAAGCTTTGGACCCAGCGGTGTAGAGATGCAATTCTCTATCGATGGCGGTAGCACTTATAGCACTACAAATACTATAAACGGAGAAGAAATTAGCGTATCACAAGTACCCGGCGGTAAATACGAAATAGTCGTTTCCGCAGAGCAAGTTTACACTTATAAGTTCCGTCTTATCACCGGAGCCGGTGTCGAATACGTTACTACCCAAGAATACACCGTTCAAAAAGACAACGTAGCTCCCACTATAGAAAGTACCCTTGCTTACCAAGACGGCACTCAATATGCAGGCGAATGGACCAACAAGAACCTACGCTTTACTCTTGGAGTCAAAGTAGGTATGTCCGGTGGAGAACTTTACTATGGCGTAGGAGAATCTCAAGGCGAAGCCGTATGGAATAAGATTACCGACCTAACCCAAAACGTAGGCTTGGAAAATACTTATTATTACGTTTTAAACAGCTCTGCTAGCGGTAATTACTACTTTAAAGTAGTAAACGGAAAGGGCGATAGCTCTGTTAGCATAAGTGAACACGTAGTAAAACTAGACAATACCGTCATAGTTGTAGAAACGGAAGCAGAAAAAGTATCAAGCGGAGAAGCTGTAGCAAACGAAAGCTGGGTTTCCGAAGAAACCAAGATATATCCGACCATAAAAGAAATTGGTGCAAGCGGAATTAGCAACGTATACGTTAAAGTAGGGGACGGCGAATATCAAGAAGTAACTACGGACGGATATTTCGTAACCATTAACGAAAATACCACCGCATTAACCACTTATATCTTCAAAGTTGTTTCCGCAAGTGGTATGGAAGCCGTTACGACTGCGTTTAACGTAGGACACGATAACGTTGTGCCGGAATTCGAATATTATCTAAACGGAAATAAATTGCCTAATGGCAATCTATATCAAGATTGGTACGTTAGCGACGTAACTGTAGAAATACAAATGATGGCTCGCCCCAATTCCAACACCAAGATTTATTACGCATATCGTGATAACGAAGTAGGTTCTGCTTATAGTGAGTGGCAAGAAGCTCAAAATGGATTCGTGTTAACCGACGGTGCAATAGAAGGCGGACTTGACCGTTACTATAAGATAAAAGTTGTGACGGAAAGCGGTCTTGAGCTTGAAAAAGAAGAAAAGTATTTGCCCATTGATACCTTCTCATATACCGTAACCGTAAACGCATACGTTGACGATATCGCAAGTGACGAAAGTCATGAATATGCAGATATCGTTGGAGCAAGCACGACGGAAACGTCTTATAAGAAAGGCGACTCTGTAACGGTAGCGATTACCCCCAATGCAACTTATACTATTAAGTCTATTACCGAACGCATCGGCGAAAACGAAACTTTACTATTCAGCTTGGATTACGAAGGTAGCATTAGGGTAACTCAAAGCAAGGTTTATACCATTGGTGGCACACCGATAACCATAGACGTTAATTTCTATAAAGAAATTACTATCGCATATGGCGAAGAAGGTGGCGAATTGCGTCAATGCTTGCAAGCAGGAGAAATTAATGAAGTACCCTTCGCCGCAACGGAAGAAGGCTTTGATGAATTCTTTGGCTCTCTCAAGAACCTGGTTAACAGAAGATATCTAAAGGGTACCAGCATCTTCTTAAAAGCTAATACCATTGAACAAATTGGTGAATATCAAATAACCTTAACCGGACTCAACGATAACTTCGTAATCATTAATCCTACCGAAAAACTAACGGTAGTATACTTTGAAAACGAAGGAACGGAATTGAATCCTTACGAAGTAAGAAATCTCCTAGACTTCTATTATATCGATGAATATATGTACTATGAAGACGGCTACGACGTCGAAGACGAAAGAGCATATTTAGGTGCAAACAGAAGAAAGGCTTACTTTGTACAAACAGGCGATATAGAACTTGCATCTACTTTTACTCCTATTGGAGAGAAGGGCGATGATTATACCAATGAATTCACCGGCGTTTATGATGGAAAGGGCTACGAAATGTGGTACAAGGAGACCATCACAAGAAAAGCAAGCGGTGACTTTGGCTTGTTCTTGAATATAAGTTCCTATGCAACCATCAAGAACCTTGGCGTAAGGTATAACTTGACAATACAAGAAACGACAGATGCTAGCGTAGGTTTAATAGTCGCCAACGCTCCGTCTAACGGCGGTATCAGTGCCGTTTATGCAATAGGCGATATTACGGTTGAAAACAGCTCCGGAGTTCAATTAGGCGGTATAATCGGTTTGCTTGGCAAGGGAAGCTTAGTTTCCGCATCGTTTAGTGACGTAAGCATCGCAGTAAAAGCATCCAGCGGATACTTTGGCGGTATGGTAGGCGTTGCAGATGGTGCATATACGGCAAACGTATATACTACTTCCAAACTAACTATTACCGATTCCACTAAGTATGGTGCAGTAGCAGAACCCGGCACAGAGTTCACTTATGCAGGTGCATTAGTCGGTTACGTAAGAAACTTGGAAGACGCAGGCTCTGTTCCCGGCGAAGACAACAAGAGCTACTATTTAGATAAGAACGTAAGTTTCGATGGCTCAATCGAAACCGAACTTTCTCTTGGAAATAAAGAAACCTTTGGTAATTACGCTTCTCTAAAGCATAGCGGAGAAAGTATCGACTTCTTTGCAAGTACTCAAGCAGGTTCCGCATCCGACGTAATCATCATAAATGCACGTAGGGAAGAAGGAAACTTTGTTTTGACGGTAGGCGAATTAGCAAAGATAAGAATCGAAGAAGTTAAAGCAAATGCTGAGCTAGAAGGTGACGGTACCACGGAAAGCCCCTTCTTAGTGGATTCTCAAGATAAACTTGTTTATGTGGAAACGTTCCCTTGGGCAACCTTCAAGCAAACTTGCGACGTCGTTCTAAGCGGTGAAAAGACCACTTATGCATCAAACGTACCTTTCGTAGGCGTCTATGATGGTAACGGCTTCTCCATAATCGGAGCAACGCAAAAAGCAGAAGACGAAGAAGAAAGCGTCAAGGACGTTTATGGCGGACTCTTTGGAGTAGTAAGCGGTACTATTAAGAACCTAAAAGCAGTCGACCTAGCTCTAGAATTTGAAGGCAACGACGTTTATTACGTTGGCGGACTCGTTGGTGAATTAATCGGCGGAAGAGTTGAAAACGTTGTTGTAACCGGCACTATCGACGTTAAGAGCAGTAATGGTAACGCATACGTCGGCGGTATCTTTGGCGTCGCTGTTGGCGGAGAAATAGTTAACGCTATCTCAATGGTTAACGTTACCGCAAACGGCATCAACGTAATAAGTGGTGGCGTCGGCGGTGAAGCACAAGGAAAGGTTGTTATCAGTGACGTTATTAATATAGCTTCCGTAAGTGCACATTATACGGAAAAGGCTAACGTAGGTTCTACTTTGGGTGCCCTAAATAGTCAAGAAGCCAAGGTTCAGAAAGCATATTATTTATTGAAGAACGCATACGCAAACGACAAGGGTGTATCTATGGCAATAGGATATGATGCCGGAGCAATGCTTACTGACGTTGTCGCAAAGAGTTATCAAGACGTCATGAACACTGCGTTTGGCGATAGTACCGTTTCGTTGGTCGTAGGTACTCTATATCCCTTCGAAGGAGACGGAAGCAAGAGCAATCCTTTCGTTATTGATAGCTACAAGAAACTAGAGCTTGTTGGTAACTATATGTATGCTAACTTTATCCTTGCCGATAACGTCGTAATAGGCGACCTTAACGATGACGGCAAGTTAGACGCTCACGATGGATATGGTTACGACTTTGGTGTAATAGGCGACGGAGCAACGTTCACCGGTTCCTTTGATGGTGACGGACACTCCATTATAGGACTAACCGATAGCTTGTTCGAAGTTAACGCAGGTACCGTAACCGACGTAACGTTGAACTTAAGCTACAAGGTATACGCAAAGGAAAGCGACGTTCCGGAAAGCGATAAAGTAATAGACGTAGCAAGCGGTACTACCTATACGACCAGTAAGGTGGCAGTAGCAGGCGAAGATATTCTATTCGGTGCCGTTGCTAAGGTTAACGCTTCAACCGGTAGCTTGATTAGAGTAAACGTATCCGGAGAAATTTACGTCCGCACTTCCGGTAGCACTAAAGTAACCCTTGGCGGTCTTGTAGGCGTGGATATGGGCGGACAAGTAGTTGCATCTCAAGTAACTACAACAATAAGCGTAAGAGCAAGCCAAGTTGTAGCCGGCGGACTCATTGGTGAAATTAAACATGCCGATAGAGCGTTAAGCCAAATTGCTATGAACGACGTAATCATTAGCAGTGGCATCAACCTGGGCGGTGGCGTCGTAGTTGCAGGTGCGTTTGTAGGAAAGATAGGCGTACAAACCCTTTATACTCCCGATTATGCAACGGCAACGGAAATAATAGTAAACGGCGAATCTTTGGGAACGGAAGTTTACGTAGGATACGCAAAAAAATAGTAGTAAAACATCAAAAAACAATCGAATAAAACGAAAAATAATCAAAATTAAACGAACAAAGACTAAAAATGCTAACAGTCTAGAGAGGTAGAATATGGTTAAGCAATTTGAATTAATACCAATTGAATCAAACAACGTAACTGCAGAAGTAGCGGTTAAGAAATCACCACTCTTAAGAGTGCTGAAATACGCATTAGTGGGGATAACCGTCTTCATTGCATTAGTTATCCTATTTGCCGTCGGGGCAAGCGTAATAAACCCGGCGGTTGATGGTTTTGCACAAAAACTCGGCTTAGGCGAAGAAATCGTAGTAGCGGAAACCTCTCCCGTTGCTTACGCTTGGACAAGCCCATATGCAACAGACTCGGAAGGAAAAACTTTTACTGGAAACAACTATCAATCCGGCGGCATTACTTCAATGACGGTAGATAATCAAACCAATACCCTAGCCCCAGAAACAAATCATTCTGGTTGGAATTATGGCCATACAAAAGTATCAGGTAGTGGATATACCATTACTTCTACCGGTGGTTTAGAAAGTTATAGTGGTGCAGGAAAGTATGAAATATACTTGTTGTTTTATGTTGATATAGACGTAACGAATGCAATGAGAATGGCTATATCAAATAAACAAATAACTAAGTGCACGGTTAGTATGGCTGTTGAAGGTGAAGATGGAGCCGTTGGTTCAGCAAATGCTTATCCTTGTGGAGATATTAGCGGAACATTCTTTTTATGCTCATCAAGTAGTGTAAGCAATAAGGCAGGTGCCGCACTTAATAATATGTCAGATGATTTTTCTGCAACGGCCGCAGATAAATTTAGTGTTTCAATAGGATATGGAAGAAAAGATTTGAGTGCAACGCTTACTATCAATCTTGATTCAAATATCAAAAAAATCAGATATGGATTATATTATCGTTGTAACATAACGTCAACAGGTTTATTCGGCACAGCAGATATTTTTGCACCATCTCCATCTTCTGCTTCGTTTAGTACGGATACGTATAAACATGGTAGAATTAAATTTAATGTAGTTAATGTAGATGACGATAAAGATGCAGGTGATATTACGAGTGATACTACAACTAATTATAGTGGAACAACAACCCTTAATACGTGGAGTGGTATTGCTGCATACGATAGCACCACAACAAATTTGGGTGGTGTGGTTATTGGAGAAGTAAAAGCAAAGGCGAAACCGGGATATTTCTTTTCCGGATGGAAGATAACAGGAGACACACTCTCGGGTATAACTGCGGATGCTCAGCGGTCTACGACGTTAACGATAGGTGGGGGACCATATCTTAGTGCGAGTGTACAAGATAGTAGCGGGAACTGGAGTTATGTTACGGTAACCGCATATTTTAGGAAAATAAAAATAACAGATGGTAACATACTTGAATATATTTATAAACAAGAAAACAATAATGGTAACGTTGTTTTTGATAGTAATGGTTTTCCTAAAGCAGAAGGACAAGGACCTTCTGCTGTTACCCCTGCATCGAATAACGACACAGGAGTAGGAGAGGTTTCATTTGTTTTAGTTGGTGGCCTAATATATGATGCAACAGACCCCAAGTTCAATTCAAATGGTAATAAATATCAATCTACCGATGCAGAAGTTTCGAAGAAATCAAATGATAAACCTACCGATGCAGGTCAATATAGGTTTATGGTTGGCGTTTTCGTAAGCGGTAAAGAAAGTAGCGATGCCTACGTACTTGGCTACTATATTTCAGAAGTATTTGAAATAAAACCGTTAACAATACCTGCCGGAACTGTTGGTACAAGCGATATTGAAAGTCGTGAGTACGCTGGTGGCAATGCATACAAACCTACCCCTACGGAAATTAATATAACGGTAGATGGTAGGGCATATCAGCTTCGCAATGAAACCATTGGCTCATTAAAGATGAATGATTATGACATCACTAGCTATGAAAACAACTATAACGTTGGTGATGACGCATATCTAAGAGTAACGGCGAAAGGTAACTTTACCGGACAACCGACGGTATTCTTTAGTATTACTCCTTTGAACATAAACGACGAGAAAAATGCTTTCTCGGTTGTAGATGGTATGGCAAGTGAAATCCAAAGCAAATATGGTCTCGTATACGATGGCTTTGGCCAACGCCCTGACGTTGTTTGTTTGAAAATAATCGGTAAGGTTTTTGCTGAAGGAAACGCAACGATCAAAACGGATGCGAACATGGAAACTGATAAAGAGATTATCATTTACGTTCAAACGAAGGATAGTGCAACCTATTATAATGATAATTGTACAAAGTATGGCTATGAAAAGGTTACAATCAACGCTGACCTTAACTATTTCTATATAGTAGGAAGAGATACGGGAGAGATAAACCCGCATAGCGTTTACGACAATAATATAAATGCTGGAGAAAAAACAGCATCTTTTGGCATTGAACTAATAAAAGATGCAAGCAATATGTATGGTAGTTTGACAGTGCCGTTTAGTATTGGAGAATTGGATCTTGACGATGATGCTGTAAAGAACAATATAACTAAGGTTTACGACCAAACCAAAGAAGAAACGTATACTAGTAAGGAGATTATTCCCGTTCCTGACGTTGTTTACGTTTCCGTTCAGGGTTTAAACCCGTTCCTTTGGAATGAAACTAACCAAAAATATTTACAAAATCCCAGTGCAGTTGTAACTTTTGCTTTTACGAGAAATGATGCAACCGTTACGCTAGACCAGAGCATCGCCGGCACTACGGGCAATGCCTTTACTGCAAGTAATGCTTATTTTGCAAAAGAACAATTTGCCACCAATAAGCTTACTGCTTATGCGGATAACGTTAACGTAGCGTATAAAGACGGCGGAAATACCGCAAACGTAGAAGACGTTATTGCAAAAGCAAGTATCAAAGTTACCTTAGCGGACAATGGAAACGTAACGGGAACCATTACGACGCTATTTAAGATTAACCCGAGAAATCTTAACCAAGATCGCAAAGAAATAAACGAAGAAGCTAATGGAAAAGTTGGCATCATCGTATCGACGGGAGAGAACCTTATTGCTTACTATCAAGGCGTAGATGAAAATGGCAATCATATTCCCGTAGAGCCAACAAGCAAGGTAAAAGCATATCCCGATGGTACGGGAACTGAGTACGAGCTAAAAGAACAAGACGTCTATTTTACCTATTCAAATAATACTACGGTAACCAGAGATGCAAAAATTATAGCAAACGGTAGGGGTAACTATACCGGCAGTATAACCGGCTCATTCTATATACTTGCAATGGTTGTTAGTGGACAAGACTTTGCCGTTTCTAACTTGCCGTCCATAGAATATACGGGACACGCCATAACTCCAAGCCCCGATACGCTAACGGCTTCCGTCAACGGTGTAGACGTAACTTTAAGAAAAGACTTTGATTACAAAATAGATACTAACTATGGTAATAACCAAGTTGTTTATACCGGAGATGAAACGTCGAAGATGGCGTATATTACCATCAACTTAACCGGTTTTGGCATAGGTGACGAAAACAAAGGTATGGCTGTACAAGTAACTGGTGGTAATTATTATGGAAAAGGTATAAAGGTATACTTTAATATTACTCCTAAAGATATTGGAAATAGCGATATTATTAAGTACGCAAACTGGAAAAACAACCAAAGTGAAGTTACGTATACCGGGGCACAAATTCAACCGTCAACCATCACGACCAACAACAATGACAATAGAGACGATAATACCTTATATCTATGTGACACTACAGCAAATGCTAATGAACTATTAGTGCGGTATACAAAAGAAACAGGTGTTGGCGACTACGAGATAGTCAGATGGGGAGAAAATATAAACGCCGGTGACGATGCAGGCTCTGTTACCATACAAGGTATGGGTAACTATAGGGGCGAGTGCACTATTACGTTTAAGATTTATACAAGGAATATTGAAACTAATAAAAACAATATAGAGATAAAGTTCGATGGAGAGCACGAGTATACCGGAAAACTAATAGAAGCCGACGTATCTAGTGTTACTGATTCCGGAGTCACAACAGAAGAAGGAAAAGCAAAAGAACTGGAAGAAGGCGTCGATTACAAGATTGTTCATGGTGATGGTAAAGCATACGATGAATCTAAACTCAATCTAAACTACGACGTATTGGCTGGCGGAACTATAACTATACAAGGTATAGGCAACTATAGTGGTTCAATAACGAAGAGCTTCAAAATTACTCCAATAGAACAAATCGTTACACTAGAATCCCCGTATGGCAATGGCTATAATAGTTCGCTTGTTCAAGAAACCAAAGCAACGGATAAGTCCAAGAGTATTTATGCCGACTATGAAATTAACGTAACCGAAAACAATACGATTACAGTAGTCGGATATACCAATGCAATCTTCCCGCTTCGTAGGTTGACGTTCAAACTTGTTAATATAAGCGGAACTACTGCGGGAAACACATCCGTTTCTTACGACAAAGTGGAATTGGTACAACACGATGGAGTAGACATGGCTAAGACGACGGCCACCATTGTATTTACGTCTTCCGGAATAGTAAGAATATATGCAGAGCAATATGATGATACCATAGCAAATGGTGCTCTTACTTCAAATGGTACAGTTGGTACTGGAGATAGAGAAAAGACTTACTTTAATCGTGGTAATTATAAGAACTATACCTATAGTGCAGAAAAAGAAGACGCAATATATTCCATATATGCAAAGAACGCAGATGCTTTTAGTAAGAGCTTTGTAAAGGAATATTCAAAGGTATACGGCAACGAAGAATTTGCCATAACTCCCGGATTGACGTCTTATAGCATATTGAGCAAAGCTCTTGATGATTACAGCGTTGTTTCCAACAATGAAGATACTTGCCGTATAGAAGGCACTTACGGCATAGATAGGACGGCATACGTAGGCATAGTGGGAACGGCAACGATTACCATTTCTCACTCCGGCTACGTTCCGCAAGAAGGTGAAGACGATGCCAACGCATACGTTGCATTTAGCGGTACCGTTACCGTCAACGTAGCAAAGAGAAGCTTAATAATCTCGTTTGCTCCGCTTACGGTTGAGTATGGTACTACGCCCACGTTCCTTCTTAATAAGCCGAATGCTACAGAAGAATTAAAGCCCGGCGAGACTTATTATACCTATACTACTAATGGTCAAGGTATAGATAATTATACTTCTTTAACGTACAAAAATAGAACGGATGACATAAACCGCATTATCCAAGGTTTCTATGTTGATTATAGTATTAATGCTCATGGAGCCGTAAGAACCGAGCCTTATACTATAAGCGTAAAGGCACCGGCAGCTAATGACTTTAACAGCAACGTAGATAAGTGGGATCTTTATAATAACTATACAATATCATATCAACCCAGCTTATTGACGGTTGTCAAAAAGGAACTCGTTATTTCTGCAACTAATATTCAAGGTAACGATGGTGAAAACAGGATAGAAAAGATTTATGGCCAAGAAAATCCGACTAATTATACTATCGGATATGAAGGGCTCGTAAATGGTGAACAAGTAGGACAACTAACGGCAGGAACCGGATTTAAAGCTCCATATTTGGATTACGAAGGTAAGTTTGGCCATGATAAAGTTACACAATTTTCACCGGTAAAGGAATATAACGTTCTATTAACGGGTGGATATTCTGCAAACTATACCTTTAAAGAAGTTGTAGTTACCGTTCAAGTTAAATCAGCATTGGCTACGATAAGCATTGGATTCACTAATAACGGCATCTTTAACGAAAGCATAACCGGCAATATTCTAACCAAAGATTATGATACGAAAACGTTCATGCTTAATAATGACTACGTTAGAATTCAAGGCTATAAAGAAGATGGTACTCTGTACGACGTTGAAGGAAAACTAAGCTATAAGTATTCTAGTGAATACTCCGATAATGCAGTACCCCAACTAGCCGGAACATATGCCGTACAAATAACGTTCACTCCTAGCGAGAGCGAAACAAACTATGCTGAAACGAAAGCTAGATTTGATGGAGTAATCATAATTAATAAGGTTGCACCTAATATCAACGTTGCAAAAGCATTCGTTGATTATACAGGTTCTCCTATCCCGGATGATAAGATAAACGTTAGCATCACAAGGATAGTTGTTGGAGACACAGATGGTAATGATGTTGCAAACAAGTATCCTGAAAGAGTGTTGTTCAAGAAAGACCCCGGCGTTGAATACTTGCCCAACTTTATTGACCCGGACGAAGACGGAAAGAACCCGGCACTGGTAAAGAACTTCGATGAATCATATTATACAACCACAACGCCTACGGAAAAAGGTGAATATGACGTTATCGTAGTTTATAGGGCAAATGCTGATGACCAAGCATATTGCTCTGCGATAAAGTATTTCCCGGCAAGAATCGTTATACAAGCCGGTTCTCCGAACATTGTAATTAATACCGATGCTATAAATAGGGTATACGATGGTTTGGCTCATGGATATAGCAAATCTGACTTCGACGTTACCTATCAAGGAAGCAACTATGATTCGTATGGTACGGAAACCATATGGTATTCTCGTACAAGCAACGATGATGATTGGACGTTGGATGCTCCTATAAACGCAGGAAGTTATTACGTTAAAGTTGAGTTTAAGCCGGTGGATGATGCCCCTGTAGGTCAAGCAATTTATACGTCGGATGAACCCATTATAAATATTGCTCCGTTCGATCTAGCAACGCCTGGTTATATTAGCGTAGTGTTAGAAGGATTAACGAGCGGATGGCACGTATATGGTTACGATGCAAAAGAGCACAAGCTAAAGGATACGGAATTTATAGTAAAGGGTGTATATGCGGACGAACAAGCCGGCAAGAAGCCCAATGGCACAATTTCGGTTACCTATTATAATAAGAATACAAGACAGGAAGAAAGTGCTCCCAAGAACGTTGGTACCTATCAAGTAAGGGTAACCTATAATCAAGCTCTAGAAGGTGCTAACAACTACTGGGCAAGCAGTGCTGTAGCGATAGACAAAGACGTAGTACAAATTAATACTGCGGAAGTCGTTATAGAAGACGTTCAAACAACCAAGACGGAAAACTATACCGGAAGGGCTGTAACAATGGGCACGGTATACTTCCATGGTGTAGAAACGGCTCCCGGAAAATATGACCAACCGGCAGGCTCTCTTGCATATGAATATCGTATGAGCGGTTCATCACAATGGAGCAAAGACGCCCCCATCAACGTAGGAAAATATGACGTAATGGTAAGCTATAAAGGCGTAGCCAACGATAACTACTACAATGCAAATGCAAAGATATTCGTTGGAGCAATAGAAATTAAGCCTGTACTACCCAGCATCATAATAAACCCCGTAACGTTCGATTATGGCGAAGAAATTATACCGTCGTACTCCATTATAGGTGCTCAAGCAGATGAAAACGGACCTATGAATGCGGTTGATGCAGGTATAGCAGTTGTAGTTGTAGAATATGGTACTCGCTACGTTTCTTCTTCAACCGGCAAGATTGAGTACGAGTGGTCGGAGACCAAGCCTACTGCAAGTGGTAAGTATTCCATAAAGGTAACGTATTACGTTCTACAATCCGGAAGCTCCAACTATAGCACTAACTTGGTTACCCAACCCGACATTTTAACCATCAACAATATTAAACCGTACTTTACGCTTGAAACCAAGGTAACAAGCTATTCCGGTGCTCGCATAAACGCATCACAAGCCAAGATATTCGGCTCGGATAGCTACGATATCGAATACGTAAAGTGGTATGAAGGCATAGATGAAGACGTTAGCTGTTACTATGGCACTATTGGTTATGAATACAGCAAGTCCGGCATGAACGAATGGTCACCGATTGCTCCTTATGAAGTAGGCGTATACGACGTACGTGTTCGTTACTATGCAAACACCAGGAACGACGTATTCAAGAGTGACACGATGGTATTTGCTCAAGCATTAAAGATAGAGCAAGTAGTTATCACGGTAATGCCCCTTTACGGACAAGGTTACGTTTATGACGGTTCATATACCAGCGGTGATGCCGTTGCATACGTATATTCTTACGTTCTAAACGGATATAAGTATCTTGTATATTCAACGGTAAGCACGGCAGGAAGCAAGGAAATAGTAGATATTTCTTCTGCTGAATACGTGGATGAAAACGGATTTGTTTATAACATTATTACCGATACCAGCCTAAAGGCAAAGGCATGGAGAGATTACTATACTACCGAGCTTACGCTTTTGACGGGTAGCTTCGTAGATGGTAGCGATAAAGTAGAATTTAACTACACCGACCTAGGCGACACGGAAGGAAAGGTATCGTTTAGTGCCGGCGGAAAAGAATACGTTATAGACTTAGACCGTGGAATCGTACATTTGAACGACGGCATAGAATACACGCTGGGCGTACAACACGACGGATACTACTTCTCGATAGTAAACGGCGAAGGTGCGGTAAACGTTATCTCCATTGACGTAAGCAAAATAGTTTCCGGTATCTATAATATAACTACCGGTGGACAAACCAAGAGCTACAAAGTAGACCTAGATGCAAAGAAGGTGACTGATGAAAACGGCAACGTATACGACGTTTATAATACCGTCGGCATCATTTCATATGAGCAAGATGGTAGGGCAATGTCAATTATGGTTGACCACGCATCATACTACAGCGTAAGTGAAGATGGCGTTGCAATCTATAAGCACGCAAGCGGTGGTGCATATCTAATCGACCTAAATACTTCTAAGGTAGAAAAAGTGGCTGTACTAACGACCGAAACCGCATCGTTTGTTTACTATGATTACTTGGGTGTAGAAACCACGTTCTCATTTAACGTAAGCGAACTAAGAAGCATCTATTCTTCAAATGCATACGTAGGCAGAATAGAAATATGGGAAGGCTACAACGCAATCGTCAACTTGACGGAAAAGAGCGTAAGACTACAAACCTACTATGCTCTAAAGGCAAACAGCGGTTCCTTGTATTCCTTCATTGATGCTCTCGGCGAAGAAGACATGTTCAGTTTGGACCAACTTATTGCAACGGAACAAGAAAACGTATACCTATATTACAGCCCGTATCTGGAAGACTACTATGTAGACTTTAATGCAATGACTGTAAGGAACGTAAAGAATCTCTTTGAGTTTGATGCAACGAACAGCAAGATTTCACAAGAAATCGGCGGAATAACTACTTCGTTTGACGTGGACGTAAGAGACTTTACCTATAACGTAACCAAGAACGGACGTCTTTATGGCGTAACCAAGCTCTTTGGTAGCGAATATGAAGTAAAGAAGACGACGCTCATTGCAGGAAACGAGTGGAAAGGAAGCATGAGCCTAGGCGTTCAAGATGCAGGAGCTCACGAAATCAAGGTAGGTTCTTTGGTAATAGGTGCTAACTACGAAATCATATTTGTAGACGGCGTAAAATTCATCATTGACCGTGCACCAATCAGTATAGTCTTTGATGCTATCGATGACGAAGAATACAATGGCAGAAGCAAGACTGTAGGTTATGACGTAGAAGGACTGGTAGACGGCGAAACCAAAGACGTAATAAGCGTAAAGCAAGAGTATGATGGTGATACCGTAAACGTAACCGATGCAGGATATCGTGCAAAGATAACCGTAACCGCACTCAACTACTACGTTATAGATGGTATTATGAACAGTGAAGGAGAAAGCATTGTTTATAGTGATTACTACTACATCACTCCTGCAGAGATGGCTCCCATCACTTTCGTAAGGGGTGAAGATATCGTTTATGACGGACTCAAGCATTATCTTGAACTAAAGAACGTAGAAAGGGGAGCAAAGGTAACGTATTCCGGCTCTACCACGGCTCCATATTTCCGTGAACCTGGTATATATAGCGTAATAGCAACGGTAAGAAAAGAAAACTACGTATCGCAAGAAGTAGAGCTTACTATGGTTATTGCTAAAGCTAAGTACCAAGTAAACGTATTCGAAGTACCCGGAACGCTCACTTATGGTGATGCACTACCTGCTCTAAGATGTGATAGCCAAGAAGGAACCGTAGCATTAGACCCTGGTCAAATACTACTCCCGAACGTAACCACTTATACTTGGACGTTCACTCCCTATGACCAATCGTTCTATAAGTATTATGAAGGCAACTCCGGCAATGGTAATACTATCACGGGAACTATTGAACTCAAGGTCAACAAGGCACAAGCCAACATCGAAATTAGTGGTGACTTGGTTCAATCTGAAACCAGTCCCAGTGCAATCGTAGGTATAGCAAATGGACTGACCCACAACGAAAGCGAACTTGTAACAATCGAGTATATCTCTCCCGATGGCACTCGTTATGCTAAGATGCCCACCGAAGCCGGCAAGTATACGATAGTCGTAACCTATGCCGGTGATGAATATCACGCTGAAACCGTCTATACCACAACTCTTACCATCGAAGCCGAATCCAACTACGATTGGCTCATAATCATCGGTGGAGTGCTATTAGGATTGACGCTACTAAGCACGGTATTCTTCCTAGTAAGGCGTGGCAAAAAGATAGAATAATAATAATAATAAGACGTTGTCTTTTAGCGAATTACTTAGGAAAAGCCAAATTTTTCTAACTCGTTTACGCCCAGTAAAGTCGTGTCGAAAAATTTAACTTTTCCGTCGTACTTCATCTAAAATCCAACGTCTTTGGGAAGAGCTCATCCAAACTCCAAAATCTTTTGGACGGCGGAGAAGCGTAAAACTTAATAATATGTAATGCGTACGTGCGTATGCGTAAAGAAAAATGAAAATTAACTGTGGCTCACAACTTTATACTTATCGTAACCTAATAAAATCGGTAGACGACCTAAAGGCAGTTTTTGCTAGGCTGTCGTCTTATGGTTGCACTTCTGCACAATGGAGTGGCGTAAAGTTAGACGTAAGCGGTAAGGAACTAAAAGAGATAGGGGATGATAATGGAATTATTATTCCCTTGAGCCATACTCCGTGGAAAAAAATAACGGAAGAAACGGCAAAGGTAGCCGAGTGGCACTTGGAAGCCGGAGCTCATACGATAGGGCTTGGCATGATGCCGATGGAATACCTAAGAAACGCAGAAAAACTCAAA
>JAZNYA010000123.1:0-2604 GCA_045594145.1 Candidatus Stercoripulliclostridium sp.
GCCAATCCATCGTAATATGCGACCTTGATAGCACCGCCCAATCTTCTTACAGAAGTTTCGATTAGTTTAAGGCGTTTCTCTACCGAAAGTGCGGTTTTTTTATCCGGGTTAACTAAAATAACAACGTGAACTTCGTCAAAAAGCTCAAGGGCCTTTTCTACCAAGAATTTATGTCCTAAAGTGAATGGGTCAAACGTTCCGGTAATAGCACAAGCCGTTGCTTTTTGAACCAGCATTACGGTTACAGAGCCATAATCTCTTTCTGTTAACGCTCTATAGCCTTTCGTCAATTGCATCGGTTCATCTTCTCTGGAACGTTCAACTACAATTATTCCATCTTCAGCAAGTATATTACTTTCTTCTATCTTATCAATTGCAACTTTATCAAGCCCTTGCTTATACGGTGGGTCCAAGAATATAATATCAAATTTTTCTTTTCTTGCAGAAAGATAATCTATGGTTGACAAAAAGTCTTTTCTTATAACGTTAACTTTGCCACTAACCTTCTTTAAATTCGTATATACAGTTTCTACGCTATCGTTTGAACGATCGGCAAAAGTAACGCTTTCTGCACCCCTTGAAAGAGCTTCTATTCCAAGTGCTCCGCTTCCTGCAAACAAATCCAATACTTTTGCATCTTCCACGTAGCCTTGAAGAAGATTAAAAATACTCTCTTTAACCCTATCGGTCGTTGGCCTTATGCTCTTATCTTTCATTGTAATAAGGGCACGACCTTTAAATTTACCTGCTATTATTCTCATAATATATATCCTTTTTCCGTAATTACAATATCCATTGGAACGTCATGTTCGTCACACTCTAGGCTTGGAATACCATATCTTGAAAAGCAAATCCCAATTTTGTAAATATCTTTCCCTGCAAGATACTTGTCGTAGTGTCCCTTGCCATGCCCTAACCTATTTTTATTGTCATCAAACGCAACCATGGGAACAACTGCAAGGTCGGGCAAAACATCCGTTTTTACGGCATTTATGGGCTCCTTAAGCCCAAATTCAACCACCTTGAGTTCATCTGTAGGCATATACCTTGTCAAATACATTTCACCATCTCTCAAGAAAGGCACGTAAACTTCTTTCTTAGCCATAAAACAAAATGCGATTATGTCTCTCGTAAAAGGTTCCGGATATTTTGAAATAAAAATAAAAATCTTTTGAGCATGTTGAAATTCCGGCACGTCGACAAGATTATATAGAATTGCATTAGAGCAATTCATATATTCTTTTTCGTTCATGTAGGTAACTTTTTTAATAAGAGACCTTATCGTATTTTTGTCCATGGTATGAGTATATCCTTTTTGCTCGTCCTTTAATAGACGTTATAACTTCATATTCAGTCGAATTAGAAACCTTAACGTAACTTTCTAAGGTACTAGAATCAATCAAGGTTACTATATCGCCGATTTTGAGTGGAATATCACCGGCTTCTATGAAAGTAGAGTCCATATTAACGTTGCCTACAATCCTGGTCTTTTTGCCGTTAATTACTGCTTCCGCACCAGCGTAAGCCCTTCTAATGCCATCATAATATCCACCGGCTATCAACGCAACCGTGGTATTGGTTTTAGGCTTATATTTGCCTTCATAGCCCACGCTTTCACCCCGGAAAACGCTTTTAACTTCCACAACGTTAGACGTAACTTTCAAAGCATTTTTATAGGCTATTAGCCCCGCCCTTACGCCATCTGAAAACTCTTTGTTTAATATGCCTTGACTTGCTGAAAGAATCTTCTTTGTGCTTAAAAGAACTTCTTTAAACGGCTCTAAATTTCGCCAATATCTTAGCTGTTGCGTCCTTATACTATCTTTAGAATAAAAATGCGTATGTACCGCTCTAGGCAATAAACCTGCTTTAAATATCTTATCAAACGTAGCATTAATGCTTGCTTGTGTTTTAAATCCAAGTCTATTCATACCTGTATCTATTTTTAATTCAAAATCATTATGCTTTGAATTTAAAATAGACTTTAACGTTTCTTCATTATAAATTACGGGTGTAAGCCTATTTTTAACCACGTCGTTAAAATCGCTATTTTGATATAAAAACACAGAAACCGGTTTATTAATTCCCAATCTTCTTAAGTTTATACCTTCTTCTAACGTGGCAACGCCGTAGCGGTCGACAACGTCGTCAGAAATATGGATTACGCCTTCAAGACCATGGTTATACGCATCTGCTTTAACCATAAATATCAACTCTCTTTTCCCTATAGCTCTCTTTAGGTTCAAAAGATTTGATTTTATAACTCCTAAATCGGTTTCTAGACGTAATCCTATACTTTCCTACCTTTTTTATAGAATATTATCTTCTATCAAATTTATGCCGTTTTCAGCTAGTATTTTCATTGCGTTCTTATTGTCGTCCACTTTAAGAAGTATAACGGCATAATCTTCACCAGCTCTTGCGAAAGAATAGAGATATGCAATATTAATGCTATGAGACTCTAAAACTTCCAAAACCTTGCACATTTCACCGGGGGTATCTTGAACTTTGAAGCCTACTAGATCGGTTGCTGCGGTATTAAAGCCATTTGCACGCAAGACTTCTATTGCCTTCTTGTTATCGTTGGTTACCGCTCTCAAAATA
>JAZNYA010000124.1:0-6392 GCA_045594145.1 Candidatus Stercoripulliclostridium sp.
CCACGCAATATCTCTACCAAAAATGGTAAATGCAACGGGGTCAACCTTACCCGTCCAGTGCATTGTCTCTGAAAGTAACATTAGTCGTTTTCTCCTAAATCAAGCCTAGTTCCACCTTCGTTTCTAATTTTCAAACGATATACGTTAGCATCTCCGAAAACGTGTGCCATATATTCATGGAAATTGTCTGCATAATCATTTTCTACGAAAGCGAGTATAGTTCCGGCAAAACCACCGCCGTGTACTCTATAAGCAAGCACTCCTTCGAGTTCTTCGCAAAGAGCAAGTGCAAGCGGTATGGGTTCGCTCGGGTCACCTTCTGCGTAGCAGTTTTGAAGCTTCTTATAGGAAGACTCACCGGATGCGGATATCATGCCGTAAGCAAGTTCTTCATCTCCGCTTCTAATTGCTTCACGAAGTGCTTCTACTCGTTCGTTTTCTTCAAAATAGTGCATAGCACGAAGAATTGCTCTTCCACTAAACTTATCCTTAAGTTCGGGAATTGACATATAGAATTCTTCTTCACTAACAAATCTTAACTTTTCTTGACCAAATTCTTTAGCAATGCCTTCCATTTCTTCACGGATTGCTGCATATTGGGGAGTTAAGTTGCAGTGGTCACCGCCACAGTTAACTACGAAAACGGTAGAATCATCAAAGTCCCAGTCAAGTTTTTCCACTTCGGGTTTAGCGGGATTTTTAAAATCTATGTATGAAACGCCACCCAGTGCAATTGCAGATTGGTCCATTAGACCACTGGGTTTGCCAAAATATACGTTTTCTGCATATTGAGATATAATTGCTTTTTCTACTGCACTGATGCTATCGCCGTTGTATAGGTTGTCCAAAATTGCGGAAACCAATACTTCGAAACTAGCAGAGCTACTCATACCGGCACCCTTAAATACGTCGGAAACGGTGGTTGCATAAAAACCGCCTATATTGTAGCCACGGTCTTTAAATGCTTTGCAAACGCCACGAACAAGAGCAAAAGAACCGCCTTTTTCTTCTTCGTGTATAGCAAGGTCGCTGATGTCTACTTCTACTACGGGGTAGCCTAAGCTCTTAACTATAATCTTGTTTTCTTGGAGCGGTGTAACGCAAGCAAGCAAGTCGACGGATACTGCGGCACAAAGCACTTTGCCGTTGTTATGGTCGGTGTGATTGCCACAAACTTCTATTCTTCCCGATGCCGAATAGAATATAATTTCGCCGTCAACGTTTTCTTTATGTGCGGCTACGAGAGCTTCATAACGCTCTGCTGCTTTTTCGACGTTACCACCATATAAAGCGTTGGCGGTAGCAATAAATTTCTTGTTTTCTAGTAAACTTTTTTTATCATATAATATTGCCAAAATCGTGTTCTCCGTGTATAATATAGGATGTTGTTATTATAACACATGTATTTTAATAAGTAAACGATAATTTTAAAGGATTTAAGTATGTCAAACAAAACTAACATCTCCAAACACGTTGCCAACCTTGTTTCTTATGCAAAAGATAAACTCGGACTTAATTATTACGACGCAGTTTATGCTCAAAACAGTTTGCTTGCAGAATTAAAATTAACCGAACCCGCAGTTGCAGACGAAGTTCTTCCCGACTTCCAAACGGGCATAATTGACAAAATCGTTGATTACGCTGTCGAAAACGGCTTAGCAGACCCCAAAGCAAAACTTCTTTATGAAACTAAAATCATGGGCTTGGTAACTCCTGCTCCCAGCGTAGTTATGGCTCGTTTTGATGCTCTTGTTAGAAACGAAGGCATAGAAACTGCAACCGATTATCTAAACGAACTTTCCGTAAACAGCAATTATATCAGAATGCCTGATATTAAAAAGAACATCAAATGGACTGCAAAATGTCCCGGCGGTGATTTGACCATAACCATCAACCTTTCCAAGCCCGAAAAGTCCAACGAACAAGTTGCTCTTGAAAGAAGCCTTCCGCAAACCAATTACCCCAAGTGCATGCTTTGCTTAGAAAATCTTGGATTTGAAGGCTCCTATCGTCATCCCGCCCGTGAAACTATCCGCATAATCCCTATGTTCCTAAACGATGAACCTTGGTTTATGCAATACTCCCCCTACGTTTACTTCGATAACCACTGCATAGCCATTAGCGAAAAGCATCAACCGATGTCAATAACGCCCAAAACTTTCACTAGATTATTAGACTTCGTTGAACTATTTCCCCACTACTTCCTTGGCTCAAACGCAGACCTACCCATCGTAGGTGGCTCTATCCTTGCCCACGAACACTATCAAGGTGGTAAAAAGGTTCTACCTATGTTTACACGTCCCGTCAGAAAAGCCTTTGTTAGCAAAAAATATTCCGACGTAAATATCGGCATACTAGATTGGTACAATAGCGTTATTAAACTTAGCGGTCTAAATAGAAAGAACATCGAAGCAGTAGCAAGAGATATTCTTGCCGCTTGGCGTGTATATACCGATGAAAGCGTTGGCATTCTACATCAAACCGATGCTCCGCACAACACCATCACCCCTATCGCAACAATGGAAGATAACGAGTATTGCCTATACTTAATACTTCGCAACAATCGCACCGATGAAAGCCATCCTTACGGAATATATCATCCCACCGAAGATATGCATAACATCAAAAAGGAAGGTATTGGCCTAATTGAAGCAATGGGTACGTTTATTCTTCCCGGCAGACTTGCTAGCGAAATCACCAGCATAGTAGAAATACTCAGCGGAAAGTCAACTCTTAACTTTGCAGAACTTAGCGATGAAAAGAATCCCCTTTCCAAGCACCTTAGCATGATTGCTCAACTAGTTAACGATAACGGCACTGCTCTTTCTGATGAAAATGCAGAAAACGCAGTCGTAAATTACGTTAACGAAACGTGCGTAAAAATACTAGAGTGCACCGCAGTATTCAAGAATACCGAAATCGGTCAAAATGCATTTGAAAAATTCTTAAATAGTTTGGAGATTAACGCATAATGGCTCATACTTCTCTCTACCGCAAATACCGCCCTTCAACTTGGGATAAGGTTATAGGTCAAAACCATATTGTTACCACGCTTATAAATCAAATCAAAGCAGGTAGCGTCGGCCACGCATATTTATTTACCGGAACACGTGGAACGGGTAAAACTTCCAGTGCTAAGATTTTTGCACGTGCCGTTAACTGCCTTTCTCCCGTGAACGGCTCTCCTTGTGGTAAATGTGAAGTTTGCAGAAGCCTTGTCGGTAGTAGCAACGTAGATATTATAGAAATGGACGCTGCTTCCAATAACGGCGTAGATGAAATACGTGACCTTATAGAAAGCGTACATTTCCAACCTTCCGTTGGTAAATACAGAGTCTTCATAATCGATGAAGTTCATATGCTTTCCATTACGGCGTTTAATGCTCTTCTTAAAACACTAGAAGAACCGCCGGCACACGTTGTTTTCATACTAGCTACCACGGAAGTACACAAACTTCCCCAAACGATTCTTTCTCGTTGCATGCGTTTTGACTTTAGATTGGTTTCCCAAAGCGAGCTAGTAGAGTTACTAAAACGCATATTTGACGAAGAAAACTACCCCTATGAAGAAAGTGCTTTGGAGCAACTTGCCATCCATGGTCAAGGTAGTGTACGTGATACTCTTTCTCTTGCCGATATGTGCATTAGCTATAGCCCCGAAGGACTAAAATATGCCGATGTTTTAGAAGTCTTGGGTGCAAGTGGATTCGATACCCTTTATACCCTTGCTAATTCCATCCTTACAGGAGATACGGCAGGCGTCATTACAAAAACCGAAGAAGTTTACGCAAAAGGTAAAGGACTTAATACGCTAAACAAAGAACTTGCCGAATTCTTCCGCAATCTAATTAGCATTAAGAACGTTCCGCAATATAGATGCGGTTATACTACCGAAGAATATAATCTCGTTAAAGTTTTAGCGGAAGCACATGAAAATTATCAAATAGCAAGAGTTATGGACATCCTATCAACTAGTGAACAAAACCTTCGCTACACTACGCAACCACGTATTGTTTTTGAAGCACTTCTCGTTAAGGCAAGCGAGCTCAAAACCGAGCTTTCTCTAGATGCTCTTACAGCAAGAGTTAACGAACTAGAAAAAATAATACGTCGTGGAGCTCTTACCGGCACCGCAATCATACCAACTGCTCAACCCGTCCAACCCAGCGTTTCCAAAGCTAAAATAGAAGAAACCCTATCTAAATATGCATCAAAGGATACGTCTGCTACCGTTTTTGAAGAAAAGCCCAAACAAAGACAGGTTGACGAAAGAGCAAAAATGGTTGTTGGTCTACTCATAACGTCACTAAGAGAAAAAGATTATATCATGCTTTATCGTGCTCTTTCCAAGCAAAACGACTATGCCTTAGAAGGTAAAACCTTAACGTTCTACATTAACGATAACGCTACTTATTCCCTATTCGACGGCACAGACAATCAATCTGTTTGTGAAAACGCTCTAAAGGAAGCTACCGAAGATAACGAATATCAATTCAAAGCGGTAAATGCAAAAAATATAGGCAAAAAGGTAACGGAAGAACAAAGAGTTAGACTGGCAGATATGTTTGGCTCTAAATTAGAAACAAAAAAATAATTAACCTAAGCGATTATTTCGCATATAGTAATCTGGAGGTAATATATGGCAAAATTTAACGGATACGGCGGTGGCTTTGGCGGTGGCAATAATATGCAACAACTTATGCGTCAAGCACAACAAATGCAAAAACAACTACAAGAAGCTCAAAAAGAACTTGCAGAAAGCGAAGTAGTTGCAACTAGTGCAGGCGGTATGGTAGAAGTTGTTATGGGTTGTGATAGAACGCTATCTTCCATTAAAATTAAACCCGAAGCTGTAGACCCCGACGACGTCGAAATGCTAGAAGATATGATTATAGCAGCTTTCAACGAAGCAATGAAACTCGTTGAAGAAGAACAACAAAGAGTTATGGGTCCCCTAACCGGTGGTGCAGGTGGAATCGGGGGATTATTCTAAGATGCATCCCGAAGCCCTATCTAAGCTAATAGCACAATTTAGAAAGCTTCCTGCCGTTGGTCTAAAGACGGCAACTCGTTATGCCTTCCATCTTATCGACATGAAAGATGAAGACGTAGTAGACTTCATAGAAGCAATACAAGAAGCTAAAGAAAACATACATTTTTGTGCAGAATGTGGCAATTATACGGATAAAGACGTTTGTGAGCGTTGCCAAACGGCAGATAAAACCGTAATATGCGTAGTGGAAGAACCCCGTGATATACAAGCCTTTGAAAAGATGGGTACGTATAACGGCTTATACCACGTTTTACACGGAGCACTCGATTTCCAAAAAGGCATTGGAGCTGAACAAATCCGAATAAAAGAACTCCTTGCTCGTCTTGACGGCGTAAAAGAAGTAATACTCGCAACCAATCCTGACGTGAGCGGAGAAATGACGGCAACCTACCTTGCACAACTCCTTAAGCCCTTGGGCATAAAGGTTACCAGACTTGCTAGCGGTATTCCAATGGGAAGTGAAATTGAATATGCCGACGAAATGACGCTATCAAGAGCACTTGCCGACAGAAAAGAAATTTAATACTTACACCTTATTAAAAAAGACTCCCACTCAAAAGTGGGAGTTTCTATTTTGATTTCTTTTATAATCTAAGTTATACGCAATAAGTATAGACGTAATCGTCCATTACAAAACTACAACCTATATCGGTTACTATAGAATCGGTCTTTATGAAACCAAAACGCTCGTAAGCTTTTATGGCTTTTTCATTACCTTTATTTACGGTAAGATATATGCTACCAAGTTTCCTTGCTTTAGCGATTGCAACCAACTCTTTTAATACTTGTTGTGCTATTCCTTTGCCGTGATATTCGCCCTTAAGATACAACTTAGACAAAAACATCCTATCTTCCTGTTGCTGTATTCCCAAATATCCAACCATATCCCCTTCTCTTTCCAAAAAATAATACTCGTATCCGTTTGCCATTTGTGAAGAAAAAGACTTTTGAGATTGGAAATTTTCTATCATATACTCCACTTGATTAATGCCAAGCAAAACAGTATAGCACTCACGCCATATTGTGTTTGCCATGTTTTCTAAAATGCACAAATCTTCATTTTTTACGTCACGTAGTTTTATCATATTATAATTATATCACCTAATCTTACATCGTTAAAGCGTTTTTCATTTTTTATAAGTATAAATTTAATTTTATCGTACACAATAAAAATAGGCTTTATCAAGCCCAAAAATTAAAGGAGAAATTCTGTATGTTAGTTAGTATGATAATTTTGGGCATCCTTGCCCTAATGATTATAGTTGGACTCGGTAAGCCCATCCTTAAAGATTTTAGAATGAGTTGGATTATTCCATTAATCTTTTTTGCGTTAGTAATC
>JAZNYA010000125.1:0-9975 GCA_045594145.1 Candidatus Stercoripulliclostridium sp.
CTATAAAATGCTTATTTATTATATATATATAAATTTAACTTGTAAAGCAAAAAAACCTAAAATTTTTCCAATTTTTTAAATTTTCTTCATAAATTGTGTTGACATATACCCCCGGGGAGTATATACTAAAAGCAACAAACATACCCCCGGGGAGTATAAGGAGACGTTATGAAAGAATATGGAAAAGAATGCATAACCAGACTCAACAGAGTTAACGGACAAATTAACGGCGTAGTAAAAATGATTATGAACGGCGAAGATTGTGAAAAAATTCTCGTCCAACTTCTTGCTTGCGAAAGTGCAATAAAGAAGACCGCTAACATCGTGTTAAAGAACCACCTTAACACTTGCGTAAAAGAGTCCATTGAACGTGGCGAAGACGACGTAATGCAATCCTTCACCAAAATTATAGAAAAATTTATTTAGTGGAGTTAATATGAAAAACGAAAATTACGGCAACCATAATCCAGAAAATTGTAACCTAAACGAGCATGAACACGACGGATGCTGTGGGTTGGAGCTCGACCACGCTCACGAAGACGAAGGAGTGGGTTGCTCTTGTTGTGGAATAGACCTTGGCGAAGAAAATCATACTTCTTGCTGTGGCGTAGACCTAAACGAAAGCAGCAAAAAAGGAAGGCTTTCTAAGTACTGGATATACCTTATCGTCTCCCTTCCTATCCTTGTTGCAAGTTTTCTTCTTTCCCATTTTAACGTATATTCCCCCGCTCCGTTTACCGCCCTATTCGACCCGGCTTGGATTGTGGTCGTCCTTTGCGGATTACCCATTTATCGTGGTGCAATCAAAAACCTAATGCATAAAAAGATTACCGCTGCCCTTCTCATAAGCATCGCCATGACTGCTAGTTTGATTATGGGCATACTTATGGCCTTTGGCGTAGGACACGGACATGGCCACGGCAGTTATATTTTTGCCGCAGGCGAAATTGCCTTCCTTATGACTCTCGGCCAACAAATAGAAGGCGTTACCAGCAGGAAATCCCGCAGTGCTATCAAGGCACTAATAGACGTTACGCCCGTTCTTGCAACGCTAAAAACACAAGACGGTTACGTTGACGTCAACGTAAACACCATAGAAATCAACGACGTTCTCCTTTGTCGTCCACATGAAATTATCGCTATAGACGGCATAGTCGTTTCCGGAGAAGGAAGCATAGATACTTCTTCTATCACCGGCGAATACGCCCCCTTCGACGTCAGCGTAGGTAGTAAAGTTTATGCCGGAACAAAGAATCTTGACTCCGCTTTTGAAATTAAAGCTATTAGCAAGAGCACGGAAACAACTCTTTCCAAACTCATCGATTACGTCAAGGTGGCAGAAAAGAAAAAAGCTCCTTTCGTAAGACTCGCTGACAAATGGGCAAGTTACTTCGTTCCAAGCACTTGCGTTCTTTCCGTCATAGTTTTCCTTGTCGCCCTATTCGGTTTTAAGGTGGACATTCTCGATGCCATACAAAGAGCAATAACCGTACTAATCGTCGTATGCCCTTGTGCCATGACTCTTGCCGTTCCAATTGGTGTTGCGGCAGGCATCGGCAACGCAAGCAGAAAAGGAATTCTCGTTAAAAGCGGACAGGCCTTTGAAATGCTTTCTAAGATTAAAACCATTTGCCTAGATAAAACCGGCACTCTCACCGAAGGCAAGCCACACGTACAAGAAATCGTTCCTTTTGGAATTGAAAAAGACGAGCTCCTTCTCCTTTCCGCATCGGCAGAAAGCAAGTCCGAACACCTTATCGCAAAAGCTATTCTTAACGCTTATAGTGGCGAACTCATAGAACCCGAAAGCGTGGTAAGCCAAGTCGGCGTGGGCGTTACGGCTGTTGTTAACGGCAAAATCGTATGCGTACAAAAGCTTTCTTCTGCGTATGAAAAATTGCCTGAAATCGAAAGAGAAAAACTTGTTTCCGCCCCGGCAACAACCGTCGTTGTGCTTATCGACAATGAATATAAAGGTGCTATTTTGATTACCGATACCATTAGAAAGGGAGCCGAAACCGCTGTTACCGAACTAAAAGAACTTGGCATAAAGACCGCCATGTTAACCGGCGATAACGAAAAATCCGCAGTTGCCGTTGCTTCTTCCGTAGGCATAGAAGAAACCCATGCAGGCCTTCTTCCCGAAGGCAAGGTTGCCGTAGTAGAAGAACTTAAAAAGGAAGGTAAAATCCTTATGGTTGGCGACGGAGTAAACGATGCCCCGGCAATGAGTGCAAGCGACGTTTCTCTCGCAATGAGTGCCATGGGAAACAGCGTGGCGATAGAAACCGCAGACGTTTCATTACTCTCTTCCGACCTAAAGAAGCTCCCCTTCCTTGTTAGACTTTCTCGCCTAACGTTCCGCTTGGTAAGTGCAAACATCATACTATCTCTTTGCGTCAGCTTGACGTCCGTCATCCTTTCTTCTCTAGGAATACTGGATGCAGTAAGCGGTGCCCTGGTACACAATGCAAGTAGCGTTTACGTTTGCTTATCTGCAAGTTTACTACTATTCTACAAGGACAAACGCTAACAAACAAACCATAATGTGTTACTTAGAAAAATGGTGTTCTACGCACCATTTTTTCTTTTTCTGCATATATTATGCCATGAACGAAAAAGACATGGAAGCACTCGCTCGTGCGTATAATATGGAACTAAGGGGGGCAGAGAGCCCCACTACCCAAGCTGTACTAGACATATTAAACGAGCAAATATATCTACTCTCTAGGCTCTCTTACGCTCGTAATATCGTAGGATACGTCATCTCCCTTAAAGAGTGCGTAAAAGAACTCTTACAAGGCATAAAAAAGCCTTCTCGAAGGGTTCTGCCACGAGAAGGCGGTGCTAACAGAATACTTAATTTAGAATTTGAACTTTTGACCATTTTGGACGAGTTAAGCATCCCTAATTTGCAAAAGATTTTGGAGTATGAAAACCGGGCTCTATGCCTGATTTGCCATCTCGTTAAGTAGGTCTTGGAACAGGTCGTCTTCGACAAATGAAATCTCTACAACCTTCTTTGCAAGGCGACCCATTTTTGCTTTAGGACGATTGGATGCAAGCAAGCTCGCACAGTTACTACTAACGTCGCTATCAACGTTTTCTAAGCCTAAATCTTTTATTAAAGAGTTCTTTCCCACTACAAGCTTTTGGGTGGGATTAAACTTTTTAATAAAGTATTTTACCGCAGCGATATACGTTAGCGGTGCTTTTATATTAGGTATCACACGCGCGATAAACAGGTTATTTTCGTCCAAATAGCAAATATATCCGTCCTTAACGAGCATAGTGCCAACTTCTCTCGTCAGCATTTCGAGAAGGATATCCCCGCCAACAAGTGCCGTTGGCTTCGGAAGTAATAGCACTTCTTCTGCCGTCATATCAAAAAGTCTTGCTTCTGTCGTTGTGCAGTAATCATACTCTTCTATTATCCCCGTTACTTCAGTAAACTTTTGGGGCGTTCCGCTAAGTAGCATCATGGTAGCTTTTGCCAGCCCGTGTTCTTCATAAAGTTCTACCGTTTCTCTTTGAGCCGTGCTTCTTAAAGCTCTATACTCCGTAGGAGTAGCGGGGAGTATTATTTCATCCAGAACTTCACCACCGCTTGCTAGCCCTACTACTGTTCTGCCGTCTTCGAACACAACGTAGGCGTCGCTTTCCGATATCTTTTTCTTTCTTTCTTCTATCTTTTGGAGCAAACAATCAATTTCCACTTCTCCGTCTATAACCTTATCGCAAGCAAGCCTTACCCCATGCTCAAGGTCGGATTTTTGGATGAAAGTAACGTCTTTTTCGGTAATCGGAAGCGTGGGTGCTATTATTTTACACCTTCCGCAAAGACCTTTTCCCCCGCAAGGAAAGATAAAGCCTTCGCTTTCTAAAATACTGCGAAGGCTATCGTTTTTAGCGTTTATCTTGATTTTCATTATACACCGTATTCGTTATAAGCAACTATTAAGGTGTTGTAGCCGGTCTTTAGAACGGTATTGCCACCTTCGGTTACTTCCCTAGATACTTCCTTTCTTGCGATGGGAAGTTCTTCTCCTACAACGTAATCAACATAGTTGCCTTCTCCATCAAGAACCTTGATTTCGTCTGCAACGTATACTGCACATCCACCAACGGTCGTCATATTGGTTATGCCCTTGCCAAAGTATAGAGTGCCTTGGTCGGTAGCGTTATTTGCATCGTACATGATAGAAAATACTTTCTCATAGTTTTCGTATTCCCCGTCCGTTTCGCCTGCTTGAATTTCAATATCTATGCCTTGGTCAACAAAGAATAGTACGCTATGGCGAGAACCTATGCCGGCTTCTGCAAGTATTGCATCAATTACATCGGGGGTGAATACGTAAGCTCCGGTAATAGTATTAACTTCTAATCCATCTATGATTTCAAGGTCTACTTCACCTTCATATCCGGGACGAGCAATACCGGGAAGTATTTCTTTGCAGGTGTTGTTGTATGCTGTGTTTTGGATAGCGTTTTTATATAGATATATCGAGTGAGTAATGGAATTATCAGGAGTGCCGTTGTTGTTGGTAAAGTCCTTTATAATTTCATTAGGAGTGCCGTTATTCTTGTTTACTTTGTTAACAAGTTCGCTAAACGAAGTGGAAGATGATTGAGTATAGGAGAATACCCCTGCTTGACATAGTGCATAAAGAGACGTTGCGGTAACGGCATCGGATGCAGCAGGTCCTATATCTTGAACCTTAGTATCGGGAGCAAGGAGAGAAAGAACGCCAACGTTATGTTTATCAAGAACTTCCGAGAGCGTCAAATTGTTCATCTTCGTAGAAAGATTTTGAATTTCCGTTTCTTTTAGTGCTTGTAGTATTCTGGCAGAATCACCATTAATTTCTACAACGTCACCGAGCTTTAGAGAATTAATTCTGCTTTGCAATTCCGCACTGTCGCCCAACATTTCAAGGGTGCAGTCTGCGAGTGCTACCATAATGGGATGGCTGACACCTTCTTGAATATCAACAGCATCACCAATGGTCATCTCGTTGATTTTAGCACTCAAGCCTTCTAGCGTAGAAGTACTTAGGAAGTTCAAAACTCTGTTGTTATCGGGATTATCAACGGCATCACCAATGGTCATTGTCTTGATTTTTGCATCCAATCCGCCAAGGGTGGTGTACTTTAGGAAAATTAGCACTTTAGATGATTTTTTTATGCCGTGTTCGGGATCGTCTTCCGTATGGATGGTCATCGCATCGCCGATGGTCATGTCCTCTATCGCACCATCGAGTTCACCAATTTTGGTGTCCTTTAGGTATTGTAGAACTTCCGTGCTGTTCTTATCAATTTCTATTACGTCGCCGATAGCAGTATCTTGGATGATAGCATCCATATCTTCACTAATCTCCTTCAAACTCGTCTTGCCGAGTCTTTGGATGAGTGCACTACTTGCGGGATTTTCTTCCGTTGCTTCTTCGGTGTATACAACTTCGATGAAGCTATCGAGAGTGTTTTCGTCAAGATCGCCGAAAGCTTCACTTACGGGCTTAGCAAGAAATTCTTCATCTTGGAACAAGGGAAGGTCGGGAAGCTCGATTTCGAACTTTTCTTGCATTATATCCATGGTAAGATTGTTCGTAATCGTTGCTCCTAGGTCGGAAATGGAGCTTTCGCCTACAACGGTTGCTTCTATGCCAAGAGCATCGCTAATGGTGGTTGATATCTTGTTGATACCAACTTTTCCTTCTATGTCCTTAATAGGAGTGGTAGAAAGATTGCCGAAGATATCCAAAAGACCTTTACCATAATCTAACAAGGAAAGGTTTTCTTGTTCTTCGTTTAGGTCCATGCCTACGCTGGAACCTACGCTTTCTTCAACGGTCTTCATCATGCCGTCCTTAGTAAGAAGCATATAACCGCCGCCCACAAGAGCAACGGCTACAACAAGCACGCCTACGAAGATGCCTACCGCAAATCCGCCAAAGTGTTTTAGCATATTAATTCTCCTTTTCCCTAACCAGAACTATTTGCCCAGATTTCCCATCAATTCTCCGATGTTGACGGAGTCAATCAAGAAATCATAAAGGAAATTGTTTTCCATTAGGAACTTGGTGACGAAAGTGTTGGATATGAATTCGTTTACGGGAGCCATAAACGAGAGTTGTGATAGTAGTTGAACGATAGTTAGAAGTATGAGCACGAAAAGAGCACCCATTGCCAGACCGAATATACCGCCGAGCATCTTATCAAAGAAGTGAACGATATAAAGGGAAGAGATGAGTTTCTTAAGGAGTTTTGCAAGTAGTGCTATCACAATTCTCGTTACAACAAGTAGTAAAATGAATATGATAGCGGTAAAGACGATGGATACTATGGGAGCAGTTACACAATCTATGAAGTCAATCGTGTTGGCTTGGTCCTTGTAGTCTTCTATTTCCGGATTGAGTTCTGCACCGGTTTGAAGAAGTTCATCTGCTCCTTCGGTGAGCAATCCTGCTACTTTTACGAAGTCGAGAAGAGCATTTTCTTGGAAGATGTCTTCGAAGGGAGCTTTTACGCCGTCTATTTCATAAACAAGTTCCTTTTCGCCGTCTTCGTTAAGGTCGAAGTAGAATACCTTAGCATATGCATTGGGAAGTTTTTCTGCAAGCGGACTTTCTAGTGCTTCGGTAAAGGTTGCATCCAAATCGGTACCCACGATTATCATATCGGTAACAGGGCCTACTGCAACAACTGCAACTACTACTACCAAAATAGTAGAAACGAGTCCTACGCAAGTCTTAACCAGTCCACGCTTGATGCCAAGCAAAACCATAAGAACTATAATTGCTACTAACACAAGGTCTAAAATGATTTCCATATTCGTCTCCTTAAGGGTTCACTCGAAGAGTGTACACCATACTATTATGTATTTTAACACACGCGTATATTTAAGTCAAGTGGGGAATTGTCGCTTTAAAGTAGGATTTTGCTTTCTTTCGCATAAAAAGCAGTAAACGGCTAATAAACTTTCTTATGCCACTCCCCGTCGTTTTATGTATTGGTTCTTCGCAAGTTGTAGGAGACTCTCTTGGTCCGCTCGTTGCGGATTTGCTAAGAGATAAGTACTCCGTACCCGCTTTTGTTTACGGCGGTACAAAATCTCCCGTCAACGGAGTCAACTATGCGGAATATTTTTCCCATCTTAAAAAAGTCCATCCGGGCAGTCTAATCATTGCCGTAGATGCCTGCGTCGGTCAAAATGACGAAATAGGCAAAATTAAGTATACCCCAAGGGGACTAAAGGCCGGCGAAGCACTAAAAAAGAACCTGCCGAGAATCGGCGACGTCGGTATTCTTGGCGTCGTCGCAGGAAGATGTAACGACAATCTACTCGCACTTTTACGCTGTCCACGTGCATTAGTAACTAATATGAGTGAAAAAATAGCATATAATATTTTCAGATTTCTCTCTCTTCCTTCACAAAAAGGAACAAATCTTTAATTGCTCTTTAAGAAATGATATGGTATAATGGGTAATATAATGGAAAAATATGCTAAATTAAGCGAGAAAATAAAATGAATCCCAAACAAAACAATAAAAGAACGTTCATAATGATAGCCGTTATGGTAGTAGCAATATTGATACTTGCTATCATTTTGACAAACACCATGAAGACCGAACCCGAAGTGCTAAGTTATGATTCGCTAATAGCGAAAGTCAAAGACGGTAGCATAGAAGCTCTCTATTTTAACGGCGATTATATCGTAAACGTCCTTTATACCAAGGATGCAGACACTACCCCCGAAGACTACGCTAAAAAGGTAGAAAGCTTCAAGAAAGGCAAATATAAGGACGCAACGGCAGTCATCACCTATCGCAACAACCTTGTTCTTGCTCTGGAAAAATTAGAAGCAGAAGGAACCCTGCCCGACGGCATGCCTACCATATGGCTAAACGACCCCAGCGAAGGAAGTTTTTGGAGCTACATTCCCTATATTTTGAGCTTTGTTGGCATCATTGGTATCGGTATTTTCCTATTTATCATGATGCGTAAGCAAGGTGGCGGTGCTAGCGGTGCCATGAACTTTGGTAAAACCAAATCCAAGGCAGTCGATAAGGTAAAGGTAAGATTTACCGACGTTGCCGGTGCAGAAGAAGAAAAACAAGAGCTCAAAGAAATCGTCGAATTCCTAAAGAGCCCCAAAAAGTTCAAGGATATCGGTGCAAAAATACCCAAGGGCGTTCTTCTCGTAGGCCCGCCCGGAACCGGTAAAACCCTATTTGCTAAAGCCGTTGCCGGCGAAGCAAACGTTCCCTTCTTCTCTATAAGCGGTTCCGACTTCGTAGAAATGTTCGTTGGCGTTGGTGCTAGCCGTGTTAGAGACCTATTCGCACAAGCAAAGAAATCTCAACCTTGCATCGTCTTCATAGATGAAATTGATGCCGTAGGTAGAAAACGTGGTGCCGGTCTTGGCGGTGGCAACGATGAACGTGAACAAACACTAAACCAACTTCTCGTTCAAATGGACGGCTTCGAAGAAAATGAAGCTATCGTCATAATGGCGGCAACCAACCGTGCCGACGTTCTTGACCCCGCTCTTCTCCGTCCCGGCAGATTCGACAGACAAGTTTACGTCAACCTTCCCGACGTTCGTGGCAGAGAAGCAATCTTCAAAGTTCACGCAAGAAACAAACCTTTGTCTCCCGATATCGACTTTAAAAATCTTGCTCGCCTAACCACCGGATTTAGCGGTGCCGACATAGCAAACCTTCTCAACGAATCCGCTATCATAGCAGCAAGAGAAAACAGAAAAATTATCACCATGGTTGATATCCTTGAAGGTATCAATAAGGTCATTGCGGGACCCCAAAAGCGTAGTAGAGTGGTTACCGAAAAGGATAAACGCATAACTGCCTACCATGAAGCAGGCCATGCTCTCGTAGGTAGAATTTTAAAGAATTGTGACGCCGTACAAGAAGTAAGCATTATACCACGTGGTATGGCTGCAGGCTACACGATTTCACGTCCCAAATCGGACGACGCCCATACCACCCTTTCTCACCTACACGATACTATCGCTATGACTATGGGCGGTCGTGCAGCAGAAGAATTAATCATACGTGACATCACTACCGGTGCAAGCCAAGATATCAAGCACGCAACCGGTATTGCTCGTCGCATGGTAACCGAGTGGGGTATGTCACCCGAACTTAAGAACGTTTACTTCGGTGGCGAACAAGAAGTTTTCATCGGCAGAGATTACCAAACCCAAGCAAGCTACTCCGATGAAGTAGCAGCCCTTATCGACCAAGAAATCAGAAAGATAGTCGATAACGCTTACGACAGAGCACTCACCACCATAAAAGAAAACGAAGACAAACTTCACGTTATGGTTGCACTCCTATTCCAACACGAAACCATTTATGGCGACGAAGTAGATATGATTATGGAAGGTAAATCTGCTGAAGAAATTAGTGCTTTCATAGAAGAAAAGAAAGCGAAACGAGAAGCGGAAGCCAAGGCAAAAGCTGAAGAAGCAAAAGCCAAAGAAAACCCCTTAGGCAACCCCAAGGACTTCATTGTAGCGGAAGAACCCGTTATCACCATAACCGAGCCCATCATACTAGAAGGCAAGGTTGAAGAAACAAAAGAAGAACCCACGCCCGAATCACCCATCGAAAAGCCTAAGGACGAACCCACCGACAATAACGATAACGAATAAGAAAAAGAGCCAAAAGGCTCTTTTTTAATGCAAGTTTTCAGTTGCGTTAATAATGATATTAATCAATATTATCAAACAATGATATTTGATTCATTGCTCCATTTTCTACGGCATCTTTACAATACAAATAAATCTTTTCATATGTTGTTTGCCCTATTTTAGGAATTTTAGAAAGTTGCCAAAATCTTTTTATTGCTTTTCTGCTGCCGTACGCACTATTAAAATATAAATCGAGCTTATTGACAAATGGCACAAGGATTCATATAATATTATTATCAACAAAAGGGAGAAAAATTATGGT
>JAZNYA010000126.1:0-2269 GCA_045594145.1 Candidatus Stercoripulliclostridium sp.
GCAAATTTATAGCATCAGATGAATTGGTAGCAGAACTTGCTAAGAACGGACAAATTATGACTCAATACGTAGACCTAGAAGGAAAGGCCACTACAGATATTCGTTTTAATCCCAATGGAAGTACCATGGCGATAGAAGGTATTCTCTCTCCCGATGGTAGAGTGTTCGGTAAGATGGGACACTCCGAAAGAAAGGGATACGGACTATATAAGAACGTATGTGGCGAATACGATATGGCACTCTTTGAGTCTGCAGTAAAATACTTTAAGTAAAAATTAAACAATACAAACACAAATAAATTATTAAGGAGAACGAAATGGCTTATTTAACCGATATCGAAATTGCTCAACAATGCAAAATGAAACCCATTACCGAAATTGCAAAGGCAATCAATATTGACGACAAATACGTTGAGCAATATGGTAAGTACAAGGCAAAGGTTGATTACTCTTTGCTAAAAGAAAGCGATAGAAAGGATGGTAAACTTATTCTTGTTACCGCTATCACGCCTACTCCCGCAGGCGAAGGCAAGACGACCACTACCATCGGTCTTGCAGACGGCCTAAAGAAGATAGGCAAAAACGTAGTAGTTGCTCTTCGTGAGCCTTCCTTGGGACCGGTTTTCGGTGTTAAGGGCGGTGCTGCAGGCGGTGGATACGCTCAAGTAGTACCTATGGAAGATATCAATCTTCACTTTACCGGCGACTTCCATGCAATTGGTGCAGCCAACAACCTTCTTGCTGCAATGATAGATAACCACATCCAACAAGGAAACGCTCTCGGCATCGACCCCAGACGTATTGTTTGGAAGCGTTGTGTGGATATGAACGATCGTCAACTTCGTTTTGTAGTAGATGGACTAGGTGGCAAGGTTAACGGCACTCCCCGTGAAGACGGCTTCGATATCACCGTAGCAAGTGAAATTATGGCAGTATTCTGCTTAGCTAGTTCCATAACCGACCTTAAGGAAAGACTTTCCAGAATCGTTATAGGCTACACTTATGACGATAAGCCCGTAACTTGTGGTCAAATCAAGGCAGTAGGAGCTATGGCAGCTCTCCTTAAAGATGCACTCAAGCCCAATCTTGTTCAAACGCTAGAAGGCACTCCTTCATTTGTACACGGTGGACCTTTCGCTAATATTGCTCACGGCTGTAACTCCGTTATTGCAACAAGAATGGCGATGAAACTTGGTGATTATGCTGTAACCGAAGCAGGTTTTGGTGCAGACCTTGGTGCAGAAAAGTTCCTTGATATCAAGTGCCGTATGACAGGCCTTATTCCTAGTGCTGTAGTAGTTGTTGCAACCGTTCGTGCTCTAAAGATGCACGGCGGTATGGCAAAAACCGAACTTGGTAACGAAAACCTTGTTGCTCTGGAAAAGGGACTTCCCAACCTTCTCCGCCACGTTTCCAATATGGTTAACGTATATAAACTCCCTTGCGTAGTAGCAGTTAACCGTTTCCCCACCGATACCGATGCGGAAATCGACCTTGTCATTAAAAAGTGCAAGGAACTCGGTGTTAACGTCGTTCTTTCTACCGTATGGGCAGAAGGCGGAAAGGGTGGTATGGCTCTTGCAGAAGAAGTGGTACGTCTTTGCGAACAAGAAAACAATTTCTCTTTCAGCTATTCTCTTGATGGCACTATCGAAGATAAAATCGAAGGTATCGTTAAGAACGTATATGGTGGCGTAGGCGTAAACTTTACCGCTGATGCTAAAAAGCAAATTGCAACTTTGACCGCTCTCGGATTTGATAAGATTCCCGTATGTATGGCAAAGACTCAATATTCCTTCAGCGATAACCCCGCACTTTTAGGAGCTCCCGAAGGATTCGTAGTAACCGTTCGTAACGTAAAAGTTTCCGCCGGTGCAGGCTTCATCGTAGCTCTTACCGGCGACATCATGACCATGCCCGGACTACCCAAGGTACCTGCAGCAGAAAAGATTGACGTGTCGGAAGATGGGGTTATCACCGGCCTATTCTAAAACACGCTATTTTAGCGACCTACTTCACAAACATAAAAATCTCCACTCGGTCATTTACGCCAAGTAAACTCCCGTCGTGGAGATTTTTGTTTGCTTGCATCTCATCTAAACTAGCGTGTTTTAAGTGCTCCTAAAATTGCTTGGGTGCGAATATCACGCATTTTAGCGAACTACTTCACAAAACTAAAAGTCTCCCTTCGGTCATTTACGCTAAGTAAACTCCCGTCAGGGAGATTTTCTTTTGCTCGTCTTTCATCCAAACTAATGCGTTTTTAAGGA
>JAZNYA010000127.1:0-2904 GCA_045594145.1 Candidatus Stercoripulliclostridium sp.
CGAGAGTGGCAAGCTTTGCAATCCATTAGGGGATCGCTAAAGCCACCGATGTGACCGCTTGCTTCCCAAACTTTAGGATTCATCAAAATTGCACAGTCAACGCCTACGTTCAAGGGATTTTCTGTTACGAATTTTTGCCACCAAGCTTTCTTGATGTTGCTCTTTAGTTCTGAGCCAAGGGGGCCGTAATCCCAAGTATTTGCAAGACCGCCGTAGATTTCGCTACCGCTAAAAATAAAGCCTCTGTTTTTGCAGAGAGCTACTAATTTGTCCATAGTTAATTTTGCCATAAAATTACCTCAGTAAGATTTATTACATAATATATTAAACATATTCACGCAATTTGTCAATATAATTAAGTGTATTGCATAGGTAATTTAATGAAAAAGAATCATTTTATAGTCAACGTAGTTATGAACGTCATCTTGTCTGCAGTTTTAATAATCGTAGCATTTTTTGGGCTTGGTATGGGGAGAGTGACGACTACTGCCGGGAACAATAAAGCAGTGTATCGGGGCAACGTTGAGCAACCTAACGTTGCACTGATGTTTAACGTTTACGGCGGAACGGAATACATAGAAGGAATACTAAAAATCTTAGAAAAATATGATGCAAAAGCAACCTTTTTTATAGGCGGAGTATGGGCATCAAAGAATAATGCAACGCTAAAACTCATACATGAAAAGGGGTTCGAAATAGGTTCGCATGGATATTTTCACAAGGATGCGGAAAAGCTATCGTATGAGCAAAATTTGGAAGAAATAAAGATGACGGATAAACTACTTAAGGAATTAATCGGCGAAGTGCCGGTGCTTTTTGCTCCGCCTTCCGGCTCTATAGGCAGTAGTATGTTTAGGGCTTGTGAAGATACGAAAAAAACAGTTATTATGTGGTCTAGGGATACAATAGACTGGAGGGATAAAGACTCGGTTTTAGTTCTCAAAAGAGCGACTTCGGATATCCAAAACGGCGAATTGGTGTTGATGCATCCAACCGAACATACTATGAAAGCGTTACCACGAATTTTAGAATTTTATAAAATGAAAAATCTTACGCCTTCAACCGTTAGCAAGTGTATCGAATACGGAAATTTATAATTTTTAGCGTGTTTAAAGGTGTGAAAACAAAATTCAATTTTTATTATAAAAGATATTGAAAATATTTGAGATATAGTATATACTATATTAGACGCAGTCCAACTATTAATGTCGTCTAAGGATTTTATAAGGGAATTTCGAATATATAATGAATAGAATTCACACTTTTTCAAATGGTTTAAAATTAGCACTACGTCCTGTAGAACACACAAGGAGTATTTCTATCGGTGTGTTCGTAGGTGCAGGGGCAGCAAATGAAACGAAAGAAAGGAACGGCATTGCACATTTTACCGAACACATGCTTTTTAAGGGAACAGCCAAGAGAAGTGCTTTTGACATCGCTAACGAAATGGAATCCGTTGGTGCCATGATTAATGCTTTTACGGCAAGGCACATGACTTGCTATTATACCGTATCTACGGATGAACATACTAAACGTTGTATGGACGTTTTGTCTGATATATTTTTTAATGCAAATTTGTTTGATGAAGACGTAGACAAAGAGCGTAACGTTATTTTGGAAGAGATAAGTCGTGATGAAGACGACCCGGAAGACGTTTGCACCGAAGGCTTAGCTAGTGTTTTCTATGGCGATAGCTATATGGGTAGGGCAATTCTTGGAACCAGGGAGAACGTCCAAAGATTTACGGCATGCGACGTTAAATCTTTTATGGAAGATTTTTACGTTCCCAGCAATACGGTCATTTCCATTTCCGGACATTTTGATGAAGAAGAAATCATTGCTCTTGCAGACGAATATTTTGCAAAAAAGTTTAACGTTGCAAAAGATATTTTACCGCTTGAGAAAATTGATACGCACTCTGACGTTTTCAAAAAGGTTAAATCCACCGAGCAAGCAAATATCGCTTTTGCTTTCCCGTCATATCCATTTGGGCATGAAAGACGTGAAATTGTTTCTTTATTGAGCAGTGTATTTGGCGGTGGTATGTCATCCAGACTTTTCCAAAACGTTAGAGAGAAGCAAGGCCTTGCGTATGAAATATATTCTATCGTTGGTGCGGATTTAAACGTTGGTTCGTTTTGTATTTTTATTGGTACCAATCCTAAAAACTCCGAGCAAGCAACAATTGCAATTAGGGAAGAAATAGATAAGCTCAGAAAGGATGGAATTACCGAAGAAGAATTCAACAAGGGCATACAACAACTTAAGTCTAATTTGGTGTTGGGGGCAGAAAGCTCTCTTTCATTGATGCGTGCAAATGGTAGAAATATGATAATGCAAGGCAAGATGTTTGACCTTGATGAACGCCTTGACGTCATTAATTCTTTGACGCTTAAAGATGTAAGGACAGCCATCGATTATATATTTAATTATGAAAACGTTTCTGCGTCATACGTTGGCCCGGAAACCGATGTTGACGTTTTCAAGTTGATAAAAGGAGAAAAATATGAGTAAGAGATTGGGCTCAAAAACTACTTTGGCAAAGAAAAGAGTAGCGTTTGTTTTATTAGGAGTCATAGCACTATTCGTGTTATTTCTTTGCATAGGCATATTAAGGAGAGTCGTATACGGAGTATTCGGATATGCTATTTACGCATATTTACCGATTCTGCTTACTACAGCCGTAATGTTGCTTCTTGGCAAGAAAATCGACATATCTCCCCTGCGTGCATCGTTATATATTTCGCTATTTGTTATGATAGCGGTAACTTTGCATACGGGACTTCATAAAGAAATTATTTCCGGAACTTCATACATAGCAAACACCTACGCATCCAATACGGTAGGCGGAGTTTTGCTAGGATTAATCGTGGGATTATTTAGGCTAATTTGTGCAGGCAACTA
>JAZNYA010000128.1:0-2316 GCA_045594145.1 Candidatus Stercoripulliclostridium sp.
GATATTTTCAATGGCTGAACAAACAGCAAAAGCATTGGATTCTATTTCTTCGAGTGTGCTTGGTAGCACTATATCGGTCAACGATTCACACCACTCAAAAGCAAATTGGGGAATTTTGGTAATGCCTTCACTTATTTTTACCTTTTCTAAACGATTTGCATATTGGAAACCATTTGCAAACATAGTGCCTTCACCGTTTACAACAGCTTCAATAAGGGTAGACGTATCAATGTAAGGAAATGAATTATTGGTGGCTTCCAAATAAGATATACTACAATTCAATCTACCACCGCCAACACTTTCGAAGTTCGCTTTGATTTCCATATTTTCCACAGAGCAGGATCGGAAAGCATTCTCACCAACGGTTTTTACGCCTTCACCTATATACACAGATTTTATTGCTCCGCATCCATCAAAAGCGCTTTTGCCTATGCTTGTTACTCCATCGTGTATAGTTATGCTTTCCATATTGTTAACACCTTCAAAAGCGTAGTCGCCAATGGCTGTTATGCTCGCAGGTATTACAAGATTGCCGTCAAAAGGCGCATCGCCAAACTTAAGGCTACGATTATAAAAGGAGACGTTAACAACGGGACTAGAACCCGGAGCAGTAAAATTATAGCTCATCCAAATTTCCAAGCTTGGAACGGTTACGCTAACGCTCTCATTATTTATTGCGGAAAATGCTTCGCTTCCAAACGAGATACCCTTACTATTGCCAAACACCAATTCACTAAGATTATCTGCACTAAAAAATGCCCTTTCCCCTATCCTGGTTATCGTGTCATTAAGCACTATCTTGTTGAGAAATTTTGCTCCATAAAAGGTATAGTCATCAATTTCCGTAACCGAGTCGGGAACAACTATTTCGGTAATGGGTGTTCCGTTTAGATACAGTTTTTTAGCATTTGCTATCGGGGAAGAAAAAACGTTTCCTTTTTCAATCTTTAGAAGCGATGCTACATCACTAATATGTACTTCTTCTATTTTGAACAAGTTCTTAAAAGCATCTTCTTCTATCTTTTTGAGAGTGGTGGGAAGCACTATTTTCTTAACGTTGGTGCAGTTACGAAAAGATGCTCTCGCTATTTCTTCTACACCTTCTTTCAAAACTATGGTTTCTAAACTATTTAATCCCTGGAAATAGTTATATACTTTCTTGCCATTAAAGGCTATAGTTTTAAGGTCGGTTTTGGGGAAATAAGTATAATGAGTACCCCAAATATCAGCACTTTCAATCTTAACACCGCTAAATGCATCCTTTCCTATCTCTTTTAAAGAAGAAGGTAAAACGATATTTTTTAGTGAAGCACATTTGTAAAAGGCATATTGATTAAGCCCGGTAACACCTTCTTCTAATACTAACGTGGTAAAAAGCTCACTGCCGACGTACAAATCGGCACCATTAGAAAGGGGGTTAGACTCCGCTGTTTTAAAACTAACGTTAAGTATTGTAGAAATATCTTCTACGTAAACACTTTTTAAAGAAGAGCAGTTTTTAAAGGCGTCGCTATCAATTTCCGTGATGCTACTCGGCAAAGTAAGAGATTCCAACGTTTCGTTATCTTCAAAGACATTGCTACCAATTCTCGTTACGGCCTTGCCATCATGCAATGCAGGAATAACCACGTTCTTTTCACTACCCGTATAGTTGACAACGCAATAATTACCATCTTCACCGATTTCAAACACAAGGTTGGTACCGGCATTTGTATTGGCATCACCATTATTGCTACCGCCATTGTCGGTATTTATACTATCGTTATTTGTATCATCGCCCCCGTCGTCGCCAGGGGTACAAGAGATTAAGGAAAAAGCCACCAATACCGCTAGCATAATACAAAATACAACCAACCACGTCTTTCTGTTATTCATAAGTTCTCTCCTAATCGCTGTATTATTTATTATACGTCATTTCCATATCCTATTTCAATATCAAATCGGTCAATCTTTTTGACTTAATAACGTTATGCCCATTGGTTAGGATATTGGAATTGCTAAGATTTACTTTGAAAATGTTGTATATATCTTTGTTTTTACGCTTCCTTCGTCATCTTCTTCTATTGAGTATATTCCATAGCCGTTTTCCCCTATTGAAAAAGAAGTTTGCTTGGATGTATTATTATAATTAGAAAACGGTATCATCTTCAACATAACGCCATATTCTTTATCGTAAACAGCAAACGTTAATATACTTGTACTCATTCCACCGGCATTAACGACAATTTTTCCTTCTCTGATATAACAATCTTCAAATACGTATTCTGCATGGTCATATATTTCACCCATTCCGAACGCGTCGCTTAAGTTAGACAC
>JAZNYA010000129.1:0-8373 GCA_045594145.1 Candidatus Stercoripulliclostridium sp.
TATTGATGAACTCAAAAAAGACGACGTTATAGCTTACTATGAAAAGGATGCTCAAAAAGTAATTGTTCACACGGCTATATACGTTGAACACCGCACCAATCTGGTTACGGAAGAAAGCAATTATATCATGCACCCCCTTGATAATACCGAATATTATTCCGATACTATTGCATCGGATAGACTACTTGGCAAGTACGTAACGGCAATCCCCGTGCTTGGTATGGTAACTGCATATTTAAGTTCCAGTGCCGGTCTAATGTATGCGGTAATTATCGTTCTTGCATTGTTCATGCTCGGAATTCCGCTTATCGTATTCGTTTTGAGAATTAAGGCAAGAAGAATAGGTTCTCCCTTCCCTGAAGGTGTAAACGTTAATAAGCTAAAGACTGAAAATCTTTATATCTATGAAAATATTAGAGAGTTTATCGCATCTAGCGGCATGAAGATTGAAAACGGTTATGATTGCGACCTTATCTATTTGGGAGATACCTTGTTCGGCGTATTGCATTGCACAAACGGAAATATGTACGTTAATATAAACAAGAATTTCCAACGCTACGACAACAAACTTGACCGCTCCGGATATATTTGCATTCCGCATGCAGGCAATTTGGAATCTGCAAAAAAACGTATTAATTCCGTTTACAGAGCCTACTTTATGGATATGAAGCAACAAGCTCGTAGACCCCAACGTAGACCGCAACAAAAAAGAAAATAAGCGATTATAAAACAAAAGAATCCGAATGCTCGGATTCTTTTTTCATTTCAACAATATAGTAAAAATTAGAAATGGAACATAAAAACGTATTAAACGTCCATAGCAGAAAAGAATTTCGCAAATGGCTGGAAGAAAACCACGAAAATCAAAAAGAATGCTACGTTGCGTGCAAGCGTGGTAAACCTAGCGGTGAGCAAGAACTTTACTATATTGATGCGGTAGAAGAAGCACTTTGTTTTGGGTGGATAGATAGTACTCTTAGAAAAATAGACGGCGTAAGTATGCAACGCTTTTCGCCGAGAAACAAAAAAAGTAATTGGACCGAGCTCAATAAGGAAAGAGTGCGTAGGTTAGAAAAATTGGGTCTAATGACGAATGCCGGCAGAGCTTGTTTACCCAATATGGAAGAAAATAGTTTCATATACGATGATGAAATAATGGAAGCACTCAAAAAGGTTCGGGCTTTTAATAAATTCATGACCTTTCACCCACTATATCGGCGTGTAAAAATATACAATCTTGTTTTTTGCAGGAATTGTCGTCCGGAAGATTACGAGAAGATGCTTTCTCGCTTCATAGAAGCAACCCAAAACGAGAAAATGATAGGTGAGTGGAACGACTACGGAAGACTTTTAGAATACTAAATAAACCAATTTATATATAGGAGCAAATATGAAAAGGTTCAAAGTTTTATTGTGCGTATTGGCAGTATCGATAATTATTTCGGTAGCGATAGCGGGTGTTGTCGGCGTTAAAAAAGACAATGGTATGCGTCTAATCGTTCCGAAAGATTGGGAACTGGAAATAGGCGACTCTCGTACGGTAGACTATGTTTTTGACGACGATGCGATTACCAATCGCCGTTTAACCTGGTCTACGTCCAACGAAGATATTGCAGTGGTAGACAAATGGGGTAGGGTAACCGCAATAGGAGCCGGTAAGGCAACCATTAAAGCGGAAACCAGCGACGGTTTATTTGCATATGCTCAGTTAAATGCAGTAGAAGTTTCCGACGTAGTTGGCCTAGAAATGCTCAAGGTAGACTTTAATGGTGAAGCGATATCGCTTGGTAGCAATCTACAAAAGATAGTAACCAGATATGACGTAGCATCGGCAAAGACGTCGGATGCCGTACCAAGCATAATAAAGGTAGCGATAGAGAGCCAAGAATATGAAGATTTGCAAATTGCAACCACCATGGACGGAGCAATTTGGGAGATTACCGAATATGGCGTACTTCGTACTTATGATGATGCGGAAGACGCAAGAGACAAAGAACAACGCTTTATGGGGGATAGATATTTTTATTCCAAAGATACAACCAGCGGAAAGGTTCTAGCAATTGCTCCCGATGGCAAAAACGGCATTTGGACGTTGATGGCAGGCGGTGTTACTCATATTGAAATGCTCAAGATAACGGGTACGGAAAAAGCTGAGATGATGGTGGAAAATACGCAAGATTACGTTATGAGACACGGTTACGTTGCGGAAGCTTATTATAATCACTCAACGGATAAGTGGAAGGGCGTAGAGTCTGATAACGATGGACTATGGACGTCCATGTATGCTGCCGGCGAATTAATGCGTTATGCATCGTTAAAGAAGTCCGGTACGGCAACTGCGGAAGAAATAGAAATGGCTCGTAATTCCGCTATGATTTCCACGGAAGCAGTTTTATTACTAAGTAATATTAGCATGCGTGAAGGAACCGTAGAAGCTTACGTAAGATATCAACCTAACGGAAGATTTGATAAAAATCCCTATGGAAGCAACACTGCAAACGGAAGATACCAATCCCAAGACGCTTTGGAAAAAGATGGCGATTATTCCATAAATATTCCCGGTGTCAGCCCTGCCCAAGCCTTTGAAATTGCATATGATAAATATATAAATGAAGGCGAAATGACTTATTTCTTGGTCGATGGATATTTGGAACCATTTGTAGAAGAAGATTGGTCCAATCCTTTGAAAAACGAAGATGGTTCCATTACGTATGAAACACGCACTCGCTTGATTAAGGGATATATCGCTCGCACATATTCTACCGCTGATGAAAATCATATTCCCGATGGTTATATTCACTATCAGTTTAAATATGATGAAGAAGGAAGGCTTATTGCAGAAGGCGTATCTACAATGCAAGAGCATCAAGGCGGATATTACATCAACGGGGAAAACCTTCGTGGCAAAGAAGTTAGTGCAGATGGCGAAATTCCGGCAAGACTCTGGAACGATTTAAAAGAAGCCGGTGCCATAGGTAAAGACACCACTATAACCGATATCTTCTATAAAGGAGACACGAGTTCGGATGAGATAATAGGACACATGTTCCTTTATAAATTAGCTTACGATATACTCGGAAGTGAAGATGCGGAAATTAAGAAAATAATCAGCACCACAATGGATAATTTCTGCCAACATTTAACCGATAACGGATATATGATGGTGGATGCAAGCGGACAACCTGGAACGTGGTCAAAGTTCAATAGAGCGTTCTTCTATAATAGCTCACAACTAGGTGGAGCACCCTTAACGGCATCTGTTGCACTATGTGCTTTCAAAGTAGGATACTATGTAACGGGTAACCAAAAGTGGGAAAACGAGTACCGTATGGCAGCACTTGACCCCGCTTACGAGTATGCAAAACTGATGACTCAATATAGCGAACAATGCTACCTATATATGATGACGCTACTAGACCAATATCTAAACGATTACGTGCCCGGGATAATAACGGTAGCAGACTTAAAGAGAAGTTACGATCTTTCTCCAGATTCCAAACTTACGTCACTACTTACTCGTTTATTCATAAATTACTCGGATGAAGAAATGGCGATGCTCGCTTATTATATTCTTTTCCAATTGGAAACGGATGAAGAATTGCTATCCTACTATCGCTTAGGATTAAACGATTGGTGGCAATCTATACAATATTCGGAAAATCCTTTGTGGTACTATATTTACCAACTAGCATATCCAAATGAAAGAAAGACAGATGCTTTTGGAAACGACCTTTTGGAAACAGCTGCATGGCAACTTTCTCGTCATCCCATAGATACTCGCCAATATTCTGCATCCAACAAAAAACGTGACGACGTAGCCGTTATAGATTTAGCGGATATGGGACTAGGGGAAGGTGCTCAACTATGCTATAACATCCAAGGAGATAATGAAGTGTTAGACCTAGGCGGAAGCATACTTGGAATATTTACAGCTCTAGAAAAAGGTCCATATCTTGAGTGGGACGTAGCACCGGCAGATGAAAGGGCACTCCATAAATACAACGGCGAAAGCTATAGGCTAGAAACCGATTATAATCCTAATTGTATGGAAGGTTCAACAACCTATACGCTACCTTATTGGATGGGTATATATCATAATATGCTGGTCGATATAGACTAAAAGCAAAATAAAAAGTCCGTCGAAAGACGGACTTTTTTAATGTTTAAAAACATTATCTAACGTTCATTGCTAACATATAAGCCGATTTTGTAGCATCGGCAATTTTACCTACTCTACAACTGTCGCCGATTATGAAGGATTCGTATCCGGCATCAATTAGGTCGCAAGCAATTTGGTTGTTGGGGCGGGAGCCGAGAGCAAGTACGACTTTGTCCACGTCAATCTTAGTAGTTTGGTCAGTTTCTACGCTTTGCGTTATGACGTAACCATTTCCCACTTCAATTAGTTTTTCAGAAAGCATAAACTTTGTGTTTGCTTTTTTAAGCTTTGGCATAACGTCGTCCACGTGTTGCATCCAAGTTCCGGGGGCGATTTCATTAGCCATTTCTATAATCGTAATAGCGTTTCCTTTTTCTGTTAGATAGTGTGCGGTTTCAAGCCCCGTCATGCCGGAACCAACAACTGCAATTTTTTTGTTTTCAATATTTACTTTACCGCTCAAAACGTCTTCGAAAGTATATACCATTTCGTCGTCGTAATCGCCGTTGAACTTGGGCTTTACGGGAGTACTGCCGGTTGCTACTATTACTTTATAGGGGTTAATTTCTTTGACGACTTCAACAGCGTCTTCTATGCCGGTTCTAACTTCTACGCCAAGGCTTAAAGCCGTTTTTAGAGCGTCTTCAATAAACCAAGCTGTCTTGTCTTTCTTAGGCGGTGCAGATGCAAGATTTATTTGACCGCCAACTACGCCTTTCTTTTCTAATAGGGTAACGACAAACCCACGCATTTGTAGTATTCTTGCAACCATTAGTCCAGCCGGACCCGCTCCTATTACGACGATTTTTCTTCCGTCGCCATCCATATTGATAGGTTCGTTTTCATGTCCTACGAAGGGGTTAACAGCACATTCTCCGTGGGAACCAATGTAAGCGTTGTTTTGCATGGATTCTATGCAGTTTAGGCAACAAATACAGCGATTTATGGTACCCGTTCCGCAAAGAGCCTTGTTTGACCAGTGTGGGTCGGCTATTTGTGGTCTACCTAAGCAAACGAAGTCTTGTACGCCTTCTTGCAATTGGCTTTCCGCTTGCTCGGGCGTGCGGATAAGGTTTGCTGCAAGAACCGGAATGCTTACTGCATCCTTTATTGCTTTTGCCATATATTTTCGCCAGCCAAGGTCGAACGTAACCGGTTCTAGCCAGTAGTTAAAGGTATCGTAACCGGCAGATGAAACGTCGATAGCATCGGCTCCACAGGCTTCCAAAATCTTTGCAACTTTTACACCTTCTTCGAGAGTGTAACCCTTGCCTTCTTGTCCTATTTTTTCATAGCATTCGTCTGCAGAAAGGCGAACTACAACGGGAAAATCTTTGCCACATTTTTCTTTAATGCCTTTTAGTATGTTGCAAATGAAACGGGTTCTATTTTCGAGAGAGCCACCATATTCATCGGTACGTTTGTTGGTTACGGGGCTTAAGAATTGTTGTAACAAATAACCATGGGCGGAGTGTAATTCTACGCCGTCGCAACCTGCTTTTTGAACCCTTATAGCACCATCAATAAATTGGCGTTCAAGTTCTTTTATTTCCTTATATCTTAATGCTCTTACTCTACCGCCGGCAAAGTATGCGGGTTCGCATTTTGACGGTGCTACGCTACTCAAAGAAACGTTGTTTTTTATGAGAGTAGGTCCTATTTTTGGAGTTAATTTATACAACATTCTACCATAGGCACCCTTGGTCCACTTTTCTAACTTGATGCTTAGGGGAACTGTTCCTACGAGAAGTCCGATGTTTTGTCTGCCGGGATGGTGTAATTGAATAAAGATTTTTGCTCCGTGCTTATGTATGCGTTCTGCAAGTTCAGAAAGGGGCTTAATGTGATAGTCATGGCTTACGGCAAGTTGAGCAAACGCAGCAGAGCCTGTTTTGTCGTTTATGCGGGTGATTTCCGTCATAATTAAACCGCAACCACCTTTTGCACGCTCTTCATAGTAGTTCATAAGCTTTTCGGTAGGAGTGCCGTCTAATTTGCCGAATCCCATTAGCATAGGGGGAAGGACAATTCTATTTTTAATTTCACAAGAACCTATTTTCATAGGACTGGATAGCATTTTATATTCCATAAATTACTCCTTTGAAAGTTCTGCTACTTTTGCTTTGAATTCTTTAAATTTTCTCTTTTCTAAAGCGAGATATATAGTCTTTACGAAGGGAAGGAATTTCATTAAAATTTTGGATAGGCCGAACAAAGCACAAGGACTTACGGTCTTTTTGCCTTTTTCTATTCCTTTTACCATTTTTCTTGCTACAACGTCGGGCTTTTGTACCGGGAAGGGTTTTTTAAATTCAATTTCGTTTGCAGCTTTGAAGAAGCCGGTATCGGTTGCAACGGGATAAAGGCAGGTAAGTTGTACGTTCTTTGGCATTTCCAGACGTAAACCTTCTTGGAAGCCGTGCATAGCAAATTTTGATGCACTATAAATGGTAAATCCCGGCATTGCCATCGTTCCTATAGCAGAAATGGTTATAGCAAAGATGCCTTTTTTGCCGTTTAGATATTCAAGATATTTTTGGTATGAATAAATGGGAGAATATACGTTTGTTTCAAACATCCTTTGCACACGCTCCCAGTCTACGTAGTTAAATTCTTCGTAATAGGGGTAGCCTGCGTTGGCATAGAAGATGTCGATAGAGCCAAGTTTAGCAAGAGCAGTTTCGAATATTTCATCAACTGCTTGCTTTGACGATACGTCTTTTTCCATGACGATGACGTTTTCGCTTACCATTGCTTCAAGGACGTCTACGCTTTTATCTACGCAAAGAACTTTGTTGTCTTTGGCAAGAATTTTTAAGACTTCAAGACCGATTCCGCTGTTTGCACCGGTCAGTACGATATTTTTACCTTTAATCATAACTGCCTCCAAATCATTGTAAATATGATATCATATTGTATAGTATATTACAATATAGAATTGTCTTAAGAAAGCTTCCTTTGATTTCTCTCTATAATTTTTATAAGTCTGGGACGATTGTAGCGTTGCAGTAAAACAAAAATACCGTCGAAGAGTGAAGCTAATACGGAAGTGATGATGAATACTGCAAGCGTGCCGAAAGGAATATAGAGAAGTATAGGCAAAAGAGAAAGCACCATTATTATTTCGTGTACGATTTCCGATTGGCAAGTGGCACTTGCAATTTCCGTCAACGTATGAATTTTGGGGTCAAAGGCTTCCGGCGAATAGGTTGGTACGTGCTTTTTCCATTTTTTAATTTTGATGATTTCAAAAAACTTTTGTTCCCACTTTTTTTCTTGGAACCACTTTTTAGTGTAGTTGACTTTGTTTTTGCAAATGGCGTTTACTATGACGCCTACGCAGAGTCGCATGAAAAAGTGGTAGAAGAAAACGCCAACCGTAATAGTTACGGAAAGCAACGCTTCATGCGGAACGAACACGTAGGTGAGAATTAAAGCAATCAAAATGATGCCAAGGATTAAAGTTGTAAGTTTAACTGCTTTTGCCATAGTAAAAAAAGGGGGAATTTCCCCCTTCAGTTTATAGGTTATAGTATTTATCGAATTCAGCCGGATGCGGAATCTTTGCAAGTTCGCTAACTTCTTGACGCTTGGATGCGATGAAGTTTTTGATGAGTTCGATGGGGAATACACCACCTGCCGTTAGGTACTCGTTATCTTTTTCCAGAGCATCAAGGGCTTCTCCCAGCGAAGTGGGTAGATGTTGTAATTTGGCCTTTTCTTCTTCGGGGAGATGGAATAGGTTGACGTCATAGGGGCCCCAGCCGTTTGCGTGCGGGTCGATTTTGTTTTTTATTCCATCTAGACCTGCCATGAGAATTGCGGCATAGCAGAAATAGGGATTGCAAGTTGCATCGGGGTTACGAAGCTCGAATCTACGTTTTTCGGGACTCTTTGCATAGGCCGGAATTCTAATGACGGCACTACGATTGGAAGTTGCGTAACCTATGGTTACGGGTGCTTCAAACCCGGGAATTAGACGCTTAAACGAATTGGTTGAAGGATTTGTGAGAGCACAAAGCGATGCAATATGCTTGAGCAATCCGCCCATGAAATAGTGTGCCGTTTCACTAAGTTTAGCGTAACCGTTATCGTCGGCAAACAGGGGTTTACCATCTTTTAGGAGTAGCATATGTACGTGCATACCGCTACCTGCTTCACCATATATAGGCTTGGGCATAAAGGTTGCAGTTTTGCCATGTTTTAGAAAGTCG
>JAZNYA010000130.1:0-9072 GCA_045594145.1 Candidatus Stercoripulliclostridium sp.
AAAATGGTCACTTTGACCTCTATTAGAATCATAAGATAAAGCCAAAACAGGATATACTACTTTTTTGAAATTTTGTCGAGAATATTCTTTAGTCATTAAGTCGGAGGCCAAGCGGTCTTAGGAATACAAGAGAGACTAACAACTCCTTGGCTCACAGAACGACATGGCTCATCCGACTTAAAATGGTCACTTTGACCTCTATTAGAATCATAAGATAAAGCCAAAACAGGATATACTACTTTTTTGAAATTTTGTCGAGAATATTCTTTAGTCATTAACAACTCAATTTCTTGTTGCGACAACTTCTTTTCAGACAACAATTTTGAAAATAATTGATACGCCAAATTGCCACAAGTAATTGCGTTATATGTGTTTTCATCATTAATATCAAAATCAATATTATTCTTTTGTTTTGACTTAATAAGGAATTTTAAGTCTTGGAAATCAACTTCAAAATACTCAAATAAATCACGTAAAATATTAATTTTATGTTGCGAACTTAAATTTGTTTCAATATACATTGTTGAACTCAATTCGTGTGCTGTGCGTAATTTAGAGGAATCTTCACTATGATATACAGATTCTCTTTTTGCAAAACGAGCAGGGTCAAGCATATAAAGAATTGCATTAATCTTTTTATAAGCATCGGTGATATTATCCGAAATAATTTCATCACCAAGCATATTAATTTTTACAATGACTTTATTCGTGAAATCAATATCATCTTCCAGCGTAATCCATTCTTCTGCAACATCGGGAGCAAATTCAGTAACAGGCGTGCTCCATATTTCTTTTGCCGAATTATACAACAATAGTGCACGTTCTTTAATTTCAGCTTCGCCCCAAGAATTGCAGGTTTTAACATAAGAGTTTAAGGACAATTTACTATGCACAAATCCTTTTTCACTCATCGTTTTCTTTTTTTCAAAAATCAAATTACTGTAATCACTGTTATATGCGGTAAGAGTTAAATTACCAACAGTGTTTACATATTTTGTATGTATCAACTCCCATTGACTTCCAAGATGTTCTTTCCATTCTTCCGTCAAGGTTTGAGGCATTATATGCTCTATAGTTAATTCGCCGTTATCAATCTGTGATTCAACAGCAACTCTTTCACGATTGTTGTAATTTTCCAATCTTTCAAAGATATATTTTCTTGCACTCGGTTTAGCATTATATAACTCAAACGATAAGAATTTTTCAAGGAAATCGTGGTCATTCGGAAATCTGCTTTTACCTGTTTTAGATAATACTGAATATTTTAATGCGTCGATATATGTTGCCCCGTTTTTATCAATATATTTTTCAATTTCTGCACCCATAGATACGAAAATCTTATTTAATGCAGAAGTGGGTAAACCACACACCATTCTCCTTGCAATATAACTTTCTATCACATTTACAGCAATAGCCATTTCATCTTCAGAAATCAAAGATTTTTTCTTTGCCGAGAATAAATCGAAAAGCAATGGTGTAACAGTATTGACTTCAAGTTTATTAATTCTTGCAATACTGCCTAAATATGCAGTGTCAGTTATACGAGCCGATTTTATTGCATTATAAAAATCAGCATATTCCAACATATCCTTTAATAAATCCTCAATTTGCATTGTGGAATGTTCTTTATAATTCTTAAAGGCAAAATACAATTTGTTTTCGTTTGTAAGTTCACGAGTTTTTACCGCAAGGTAATACCTAATGAATTTATTTATATCTTCTTTCGAAACCTTATTTTCAAGTTTTTCCCAATAATTTTTATAAATACGTTCTTGTTGAGAAGAAGACATTTTCATTAGAACGTAATTTCGAATTTTATCTGCTTCTTCCAAATCCAAACCAGTAGAGTTAAGGCTTTCAAAAATTAATTGAGGGTCATCTCCGTTGTGAGGATTCAAACTGATATTTACAATCATTAATTTCATTATTGCATCATACAAACCCTTAAGTTCTTCGGGAGAAAGTTCTGAAATGACTTCATAAAAATAATTGTAATTTACAGTGACATTATTATTCGCAACAGGTTGCGTTTTTTCAATTAACCTATCATAGGCGTCATCATCACCTTGAACTAATTTCAATTTTAATTTCTTTTCGCCGTCAGCGTATTCATCGGTAAGATATGCATTTGTAATCTTTGTAGCATTAATGCCGTTTTCTATACCGTTATCAGTAATGTAATTTCTAATTGCCAATAAAAGTAAAGAAACAGTAGTAATACGTTGCTGTCCGTCTATAATGATATATTCATTACAACCACCAATATCGTTTTCAACGTAAACAATACTACCAAAGAAATGAGATTTATAGCCGTGTTTATCAACCTCTTTCAAATCCTTGATTAATAATTCACAATTTGCTCTTTTCCAACTATATGGTCTTTGATAAACAGGAATAACAAACTTTTTATCAGAGCCGTCTAAAAATCGAACTATAAATCCTTCTTTTGCAATCATTTTTGAACTCCCAACGATAAATTTATAATTATTATAGCATATAATAGCGTTTTTTTCAATCCCTTATGGTATGTGTTAGACAATAAAATGAACGAAATTTTATTTTTAACCACAAAAATATTTGGTCACTCTTATTGCCCATAAGTTCCCCTAAATTCCCTGTGTGAGTGTAGGATTCGACGGCATAAAACGCCGTTTGCTTTTACGATAAAAAACAACCCAAACCAAACACCTTTTGAATGTTCGATTTAGGTTGAAGTTGGTGTACCACAAAAAAGGGATACCAGACTCGGTATCCCTTTTTTGTACTCACTTGCGGGAAGGCACACCCGTTAGCTTTAGCTAATCGGGTGCGTAAGTTTGCGTTAGCAACCTGGCAAAAATGAAATGCTCGCATTTCAAGTATACATAACTTGTTTTTGCGTGTGCAAAAAAAATCAACCCCGATGTTTGTCGGGGTTGATGATTGTTTGATTGGTTTAATATGCGTTATCTATATAAGTGATTAGTAGGTCACGGAGTATGACTTCGGTTTCTATATAATCGCTTGCAGAAAGGCCGTCAAATTGGTCGTAACGAGTGCTTTCAAAGACGTAGTCGATTACTGCAAGTTGATAGATTGTGCTGTCATCTAGGTCGCTTAACGTGCCTACGGAAGCGGTGACGTCATAATATAAGTATTTGCTGTTTTCATTGATGAGCGACTTAATTAAAGCTCCGCTTATATTGACGAGTACAACCGAGTTATTAAACGGGAATACTTCGTATACTTCTCCCCTAGTAACGTCGCCGGAATCGATTTCCGCTCTAACGCCACCGGTATTAATGACGGATACGTCTACGCCACCAAAAGTATATTCGGAATATGTATACTCTAGCATAGCATCCGTTGCATATGCACCAAGCGTTACTTCTCCCAAGCCACCATCAACGGTTCCAAGTACTTCGTTAGATTCATCAATGTCGTCTTGGTATTTGTTAATAATGGTTTGTACTTTAGAAGAAAGGGCATAGTTTCCGGGGAGATGCTTTGTTGCATAATAGGAACTATACTCGCCATCTTGGAGTTTTAGCACTACTTCAGCTAGGTTATTATTCTTATGGTAGCATTGAACTACGGGTATGTTTTTACCATCTGCTCTAGTTTCGTACTCAGATATATTTTGATGGGTATGAGCACAGAAAATGGCATCTATCGCACTATCACCGCTAAGTGAAGCGATAGCTTCGTTAACACTCGTATCATAATCATGAGCAGCAACTACTACGACGTCGCAGTTTTCCGTATTTCTAAGATAAGATGCGGTTGAGCTAACGATACTCAAAGGAGCGACGAAATCATAGTCCTTAACGTATCTTGTTAATATGCTACTTTCTTGGTCGTCGCCCATTATTCCAATAATGCCAACCTTAACTCCGTCTTGCTCTACGATATGGTAAGCATCAATCCAGCTTGGGCGAGTTTGGGTTCCCTTTAGATAAATATTGGCTCCTAAGAACGGGAAATTCGCTTCTCCGTTAGCTTGGTTGCCATCCTTATATACGGCAATTTTATCAATGCCCCAATCGAACTCGTGGTTGCCTATTACGAAGCAATCAAGCTCCATTGCGTTAAAGGCTTCTATCATAGATAAACCATAGTTTACGCCAACAACGTAAGAGCCTTGGAAGGCATCTCCGTTATGGATGAATATTTGGTTGCCCTTGCTCGTTTTTAGTGCATCGATTAGAGTATCTACACGAGCTAATGAATAACCTTCGCTGGAATCTAATAGTGCTCCGTGCGTATCATTTATCATGACGAAGTTAATCTCCGTTACGTCGTCATCTTCAACCGGAGCATCACCATCATCAACAATTTTAATAAGGAAACATTTATAGTTGTTATAACTTGGGTCATAGAGCATACCTACCTTAATGGTATCCCCGTCCGCTATGCCGGACGATGCATAAGACTGGTTGTTAGAATACTCATAGGAGCCGGTTGTCGCCATCCAGCTTACAACGCTATCGTTTGAACACAAGCCGTATACTTCTATTTCATTAGCAAGGTCATCTCTCAACCAGCCGTTACCATAAGTAGGAGCATAGGTATCGTTTTTTTGCAACCACGTTCCCGTGACTACGTAGATGACCTTTTGTTTCTCCGTAGGAGCGTTATCTACTAGATAGGCAATGCTTGTTTCAATTCTGGAAGGTTCTGCGTTCGGGTCTTCCGGCTCTACGGGTTCTTCCGGCTCTACAGGTTCTTCCGGCTCATCGCCAGACGACGATACTACCAAGTTCAACTTGTCCCTTAGTGAAACAAACCTAAACGTACCGCTAGTAGTAAAGCAATCGCCGATAACTATATTAAGGGTTATTTCGTCTCCTTCATGAGAAATGATTTTATTATAATCATCTTCCATCATTGAAGACTTAATTTGTATTACGTTCGAACCGTCTACTAGGTTGTAATAATTTCCGCTCTTGGTTAACACACCGCTTGTTCTATATACCTTATGGTCGTAAAGCATAGATGCTTGGGGCGTGTTTTCTGCAATAATTTGTGCAATAGACGTTATGGTCGTAGGTGCGGTTATCGAGCTACCTACCGAGCCGTACGTAATCTTAGATGCGAGCAGTTGTGGCAATGAGTAATATGCATTAGCAGTACCCGTTGCGGTAATGGTTTGTCCCATCATAAGTCCGGAATAATCCGTCTTAACGTATAACGAACCCGTTGCATCTTTAATAAAGATACCATATTTGTCGCAAGAATATGCTACGCCACTAACCGTAACCAAGTTACTAACATAACCATCAAATCCTGCATAAAATTCGGCAATAGAAAGGATTTCTTCGGTATCCGCAGGGGGCGTGATTACGTCGTCACCGCCTTCTGATGGGGGCGTTACGTCGTCGCCTTCTTCATCAAAAAAGTTAATCAAAAGATTGCGGAGAAGAACGTCAGTCTCGACGTAGTTGCTTGCGGAAATACCGTCAAATTGGTCGTAACGAGTGTTTTCGAAAACGTAGTCTATAACCGCTAGTTGATATGTCGTGCTATCGTTTAACGCACTATAGCGTCCACCTACGTCGCTATCTACTTGGACATATAAATAGTCACTGTTTTGTGAGCAAATGGATTTAATGAGTGCTCCTGAAATATTTACCAGAACAACGGCATTGTTGAAGGGGAATACTTCAAATACTTCTGCTTTAGTAATTTCACCCGCATCAATTTCCGCCCTAACGCCACCTGTGTTGATTATGGATACGTCTATGTCACCAAAGTTATAGCCGGCATAATCATTGTTAAGCATAAGGTCGGTAGCGTATCTACCAAGCGTTGAAGAAGACAAAGCATAAGACGTAGTGCTTAATACTTCTTGGGAATCATCTATAACAGATTGATATTTGTTTATGATGGTTTGTACCCTAGAAGAAATAGAGTAATTGGCAGGATAATGTTGCTCAATCTCGCCAAAACGATACGTGTTATTACTTCCGAGCGTTAATACAACTTCCTTTAGGTTGTTGTTCTTGTGATTACATTGAACTACGGGAATATCCTTATAATCGGCTCTCGTTATGAAATTATTTATGTTTTGGTGGGTGTGGGCACAGAAAATAGCATCTATTACACTATCACCGCTAAGTGAAGCGATAGCTTCGTTAATGCCGTTATTGTAGTCGTGAGTTGCAACTACTACAACGTCACAGTTTTCCACGCTTCTAAGGTGAGTAGCCGTAGAGCGAATTATACCCAAAGGAGCAACGAAATCATAGTCCTTAACGTACCTTGTTAGTATGCTACTTTCTTGGTCGTCGCCCATTATTCCAATAATGCCAACCTTAACTCCGTCTTGCTCTACGATATGGTAAGCATCAATCCAGCTTGGGCGAGTTTGGGTTCCCTTTAGATAAATATTAGCTCCTAAGAACGGGAAATTCGCTTCTCCGTTAGCTTGGTTGCCGTCTGCGTATGCGGCAATCTTATCAATGCCCCAATCGAACTCGTGGTTGCCTATTACGAAGCAATCAAGTTCCATTGCGTTAAAGGCTTCCACCATTGCTAAACCATAGGTTTCTCCGCAAACGTAAGAGCCTTGGAAGGCGTCTCCATTATGGATGAATATTTGGTCGCCTTTTTGGTTTTTTAGTGAAGTAATCAAACTATCTACACGACCAATCGAGTAGCCTTCTGCAGAGTCGGTGAATGCACCGTGCGTGTCGTTTATCATGACGAAATTTATTTCCTTCGTCTCTCCGCCTGCAGTTTGTGCGGTATAGGTTACAAGATTACTCCAATCGCTCGTAGTATACTTTACGCCGTCACCTATTGCTCTTACCTTAAAGGTAGCACCTTCGGGAAGTTTTCTGGTATTGGTCGTATTATCAACTTTGAGAATAGAACCATTTATGCTAAGTTCAAAGCTCAACGCCTTGATGTTCATTTCCCACGTCGCTACGTCTTCGTTTAGTGTAACTACGGGCGTGGCAAGTTTTTCCGGTTCGCCACCTTCTACGCAACCTACTAAACCAACCGTCAAGAGTATCGCACATACTACTATAGCGATGCCTACCAATAATTTTTTCTTCATAATATAACTCTCCTTACCCTTCGGCAAAATCCGCCGAGTTCCCTATACTGTTTCTCGTGAATTCCCATTCCTAATTAGGAAAATTATCTAAAATTATAAACCACGTTAACGCTTGCTCCATTTCTGGAAGTATAGCTAATTACCACGCTACTGAGCTTTTCTGCATAACGGACGGTTACTCGCATATCCTTGCCGTCAAAAGAAGGATTATCCACGAATATCCAAGGCTTAACTACTTCCGCTTCGAAAACGCTATATGCACCTTCTGCATAGGTTTTTTCTTCGCCAAAAGCATTTTCGTTAAACTTGATTTTAATGCTTTCCAAGTTTTCAATAGGTAAATCGACGGAGTCCCCGGATTGCTCGGTTACAACGCCATCGACGACGCTTGCACTACCGCTCTTTTTAATTATCATATCAGACGGTACTACGTAGTCGCCATTTTCGTTCTTTTCTATGGTAGCAAGACTTTCCGTTGCGTAGGAAATCATAGTGCTGTTTGCACCTTTGTTTGCTTGATATTTATTAACGAGCGTTACGCCATTATACGTGGTTTGGGTTTCCATGCTTATTGAATCGTATTCCATTTCCACCATTTCATTGAGTTCATCATACGTTGAGCTTTTGCCCGATATGAGATTACATGCGGTAAGAATTACGGTTGAAACTACGAGCGTTACTACTACTAACAAAATCTTCTTTTTCATCTTTTGCCCCCTTATGCCTTAATACCTAGGAGTATGCGAATTACAACAGCAAGAAGCGAAGTTGCACCGGCAAAGAACAGTAATGCAAAGCCGGTCGCTCTGTCTGATTCTGCGTTGATTTTAGTTGCTTCGGTATTGTATGCGGTAATCTCTTGACCCAAGGTAGCATACGAAGCGGATACCAATGCTTTTTCGGTATCGGTTAACTCGTCGTATGCTTCGAGTGCTTCGCATATTGCATCCCATTTTGCACTCACGCCGTTTGCGTTTTTAACGGCGGTTACCAGCGTTTTAAAGTTCTCTACGAGAACAAGGTTTGCCTTGGTTCTTTGCTCGGTTTCTCCGCAATCAGCACAAACCCTTTCTTCCGTGTTTGCGTTCTTTTCCGTCCAATCGCCAAAGTTGTGTGCAAGCTTTTCTATCACACGAGTTTCCGTTTTTCCGCAAGTACCACAAACGCTAGACTCTTCACCTTCCGCTTCGCAAGTGGGCTCAATCGTTATCGTCCAAGAGCTATGGGCGTGTCCGAGAGCGGATACTTCACGAGTTTCCGTTTTTCCGCAAGTAGAACAAGTTCTACTTTCTTCGCCTGTTGCTTCACAAGTAGGAGCAGTTGTTTGCGTCCAGTTGCCGTATCCATGGCCTATCATAGGGATTTCTTCCAGCTTTATGATTTCGCCACATTCTTCACACTCGGTGTGCCTTGCACCTTTTTGCGTACAAGTTGCTTGACTATCATTAATCCAATCGCTTTCAACGTGGTCGCATCCGTCTTCTTGAGCACCATAAACTATGGTAATTTCTTCAATATAAACTGCGTTGCTACTGGTGTATACTAATGCAAAGTATTGGTCGGTAGTGTTAACGTCCAACTTTCCGCCGGCAGTCGTAGAAACAAGAGTACCACGATTTGTTCCACCCGTAGGTTCTCCGCTCGTTAACGCCGTAAAAGGTGTCGTAGACGTCAAAATCTTCCAGTTTTTATCACTCGTCGTCTGCGTGCTGTTTTTAATGGTAATGGAAACTATACCGCCGGTTAATGCAGTGGAATTAAATATGTACTTGCATGATTTGCTACTATTCATTTGAATTGCGGTAGTGTGAGTAGGCGTCATATACGCTTGTCCGCTAATGCCACCGTCACTCCAAGTTACCCACGAATATGCACTACCGCCTGCAAAGTCGGAGCGAGTAATCGTAAGAGTCTTTGACTGAGCTTGTTTTACGGTAAGACCGCTTATGGTCTTTTCTAAATTACCATATTTACAAATAACGGACGTGCTACCTTGAGCTAGCGTTTCCGTCCTTGCCGTACCATCAAGC
>JAZNYA010000131.1:0-4441 GCA_045594145.1 Candidatus Stercoripulliclostridium sp.
CCCTTTTCTACCATTTGGGCTTGGCGAGTTAACAAATCATAAAAGTTTTCTTCTTTACGTTTTTTGAAAAATAACATAGTCTCTCCTTTTTATATTCCCATTATTAAAGCAACTAATTTATATACCCCGAAACCTGCAAGCATGGATATAGGTAGCGTTAAACACCAACCTAGCGTTATCTTTCCTGCAGTAGTCCATTGCACCGACCTTACTCTCTCTGCAGCACCTACGCCAACTACGGAAGAAGTCATAACTTGTCCCATGCCAAGCGATATTCCCAGTCCCGTTCCTGCAATACTTACAAGCGACGTGGTAAATTGAGCAACAACCGAGTGTATAGGTGCAATTTTGAATATTTTTTTACCAACGGTGTTCATTACTCTAAATCCGCCGAAAAGCATGCCTAACGTCAAAGCCGTAGCAACAAGGAGCACAATCCAAAGCGGTAAATTATCACCTTTAAAGTCGGCTAGTCCTACCGTGCCTATCAAAAGTACTATACCAAACGCCTTTTGCGAGTTGTTTGCACTAAACGCCCCGGTAAGAATAATCAAGTTAATGCGTTGTATACCTTGTAGCAAATTGTTCATTCTGCGTGGAGCATGTCTTACGAGTTTTTTAGTAATCAACAAGAAAACGTAGCCAAGCAAAAAGCCAACTAGCGGAGCAAGGAGTACCATCGCAACAACGTTTAATAAAACGTATTCCTTCCATTGTATAGCGTTAAATCCAAACGCTCCTATTCCTGCACCGATTATTCCGCCAAGCAAGGTGTGAGATATCGTATTTGGTATTTTAAATGAAAATGCGATTGCTCCCCAAATTATTGCTCCTATCATGCCGGATAGCACGAAAGCAAAACCTTGGTCTACCGATATCCCTTCAAAAAACTCACCAAAAATCAAACTCTCGTTGATGTTTGATGCAACCGAAGTGGAACCCAAGAAGAACACTGCTATGGGGAGTACGAATTTTGTTATGGATGCCGTAATAATTGCTTGTTTGGGAGTAAACGCTCTAGAAACCACAGTCGTAGCGATTGCAGTTGAACCATCGTTAAAACCTACGTAGAAGGTATAAAATAAAACGAGTATTAAAATAACGATTGCGTATACGCTCATTTTACCCCCACTTTAATAATACTTTATATAGAGAGTATTTATTATAATACAAAAAAAGGGGTTTGGCAAGACCAAATTTTAATTTTTAACTACATTTTTAATAATTTTTTCGCATTTTTGTAAAAAATATTTTGTTTTTCTTCTTCCGTTATGGGTAAAGAGCGAAGAGCAACCAATTCTTTACCGGTATCAGACCACGGAGAATCGGAACCAAACAAAATTTTATCACTACCATGAGCTTTCAAAATCCTTAAAAATTGCTCTTTAGTAAAGAACCCAAATCCCATTGCAGTATCAAGATACACGTCCTTACCGACGAGATACTTTTCCACGTCATCCCATTGAGATTGACCGCCTAGATGGGCAAGAACAATTTTTGCCCCTTTGAAATTTTCTATTACGTGCAAAAACTTTTGCGGATTAGACTTAAACGGCTCCACTCCTATCGGGTCGTATCCTGCATGGAACAAAACAAAAAGTCCTTTATTAAAAGCATATTCGTAAAGCGGGAACAAGCTTTCGTCATCAACTACAAAGTTTTGATATTCCGGATGAAGTTTAATACCCTTATATCCCATACTTACGGCATCGTCCACGTTTTGCTTCCAACTTTCACCGTCCGGGAACAATCCCGCCAAACAAGTTAGCCTATCCGAGCGGAGCGTTACGCCCCACTCCAAATTCTTTTGACTTTGCGTGGGCTTAGTAGCAACAGGACAAACAACCGACATATCAACGCCGTATTCATCCATTTTGGCTATTAGACCTTCCTTTGTCAAATTGTGTATGGGAGTATAACCCGCTGCTTTAGCAGGGATTGACAAAGTTTCATATGCTCTTGCTGCAAGTTTTTCCGGGAAAATATGAGTATGAAAATCTATAACCATAACTATTTTAACTTTCTTAATTCTTCTGCGTTTGGTAGTATGCTTTGTAGGTGAGCGTGAAACTCTTTGCCATGATTGGGATAAATTATATGCAGTAGTTCGTGGCAAACCAAATATTCTAAGTACTCGATAGGTTTCTGTATTGCATAAACACTAAAGTTGATTCTTTTTGTGTTATGGTTGCAAGACCCCCACCGTGACTTTGTGAAGCGATAACTTATACCACTACATTTAACGTCTATAATTTCTTCGTATTTCTTTATCCGTGGCGGAATTTCTTTCTTTATGATATCCTTCATTATAGCCTTTAGGTAATTGCACTTTGCTTCACGGCTTACGCCTTTTGGGCTACTTAAAATACAATTTTCATTACCTAAAATCAAAGAATATCTATTACTTTCAACTTCAACAATGTCATAACTTAAACCAAATAAAATAAATTTGTTACCACCGTCTAAATAGCTTTTAGAATCGGTTGGCACTTTCACTTTAGCCGTTGCTTTTTCTATCCATATTGCGTTTTCTTTGACGAATTTTTCCACCGCCTTTATAGGCGTTCCGGGCGGACAACTCACTTTAATTTGAGCATCCGGTGGCACTATTCGCATACGCAGTCTTTTATTCCGCTTTGATGAAATAATTTCAACTTGCTTGCCTAGAATTTCTACAAACATCTTTTGTATACCTTAACGTCGTAGGCAAGTCTTGTTTTTACTTCTTGCATCTCTGCAACACGCTTAATTGCATCTTTGGGCGTGTGATAATAATATGGAGTCATTTGTAACAAATCCATTATTGCATTACCGCTAGCAACGTACTCGTCGGTTATGGTAAAGCTATCTATCAACTCAAAATTCTCCGCATTAACTTTTTCTTCTTCATTAAGATACGTGGTATCGTAAAGCAATTCCTTAAGGTCCAACAAATGCTCGGAAGCAGGATTTACTTTAATAAGCACGCCACCCTTTTTAATTATTCTTTCAAGTTCTCCAAAATAGGTGGGAGTAAACACTGCTACGCATACGTCTACGCTACCTTCAAGTATTGGCAACGATGCGGAATTGCCTACTATGAAGCTTGCGTTTTTATATCGCTTATCTGCAAGCAACACTGCGTTTTTGGCTAAATCCGAGCCACGAACGTTGCTTTCTGGATATGCATCCGCAATCCTACCCGTAACGTATCCTTCGCCACAACCAACGTCCAAAATATCGCCGTGCGGATAGGAACCTATAATTTCAACAATTTTGTCCGCAAGAGCTTTATAATACCCCCTATCCATAGTTCTTCTGCGAGCTTGCATCATTTCTTTATTGTCGCCACTATTATCTTGCGGTTTAGCACCGGATAAGACTAAATTGACGTAACCGCTTGATGCGATATCGTAACAATGCTTAAAAAAGCAGAACAGACTACCCCCGTTACGAGATAGTCTGCAACCACATCTTGGACAAATTAGATTATCGTAAGAACGCATTAGGCTTCCGCTCTCATGTAAATTTGAATGAAGTCGATGTTGAAGTATACTTCTTCCTTTCCTGCTTCATTAATTCTATTGGTCATAATGACGTAACCATCGCCATTTTCATAAGGAGCACCCATATGAACTTGAGTCATTTCTTCGCCGGTTAAGGGATTTACAACTTCTCTAACAGTATATCTGCCTTCATACTTAATGCCGAGTCCCTTGGGAATAGTCAAGCTTTCGGGAAGTTTGCCTTCACTTTCTATGCTTTCAATAAGTGCTTTGATGCCTTCGTGTTCTGTATCTAGGCCTGTAAATCCAAGACCTAGGTTAGCATCAAGAAGACCAAATGAATAGAGAACGTCGTCGGTGGTGAAGCCGGGGAATAGTTCAACTGCATATTTATCGACGATGGGAGAGATATCCACGCTAGAAAGGTCGACGTCTGCAAGCAAACTATCTACGGTTGCACTTGCTGCATCCTTAAGAGTAATTTGTATCTTCATGGTGCCGTCGGTATAGAATTCAACGTAGCTTTCCTTGGGATTCAACAGGTGATAAATTAGTCCCTTGAAATCGAAAACGTCAACGTCTTTAATATAGAAACGTTTGGTTTCTTCAAATGCAGTATAGGGGTTGTTTTCAGTTGCTTTCTTATCTAGAACAGCTACTTTGTTTTCTGCAAAACGGAAGAAAGCATTGGTAACTTCATCATAGCTTTCTGCCTTACGAACTGCTTTAATTGCATCTGCATTATCTTCGTTTGCATAAAGTCTTTCTAGTTGGTCGGCTCTGATGTTTTTATATTTCTTCAAAACCTTGTTTTCAGAAACGTATCCCCATTCTACCATCTTTTCAAGATATAGGCCTGCTATAACTGCATGTCCTTCGTTAGACGGGTGAACGCCGTCGTTGTAGAATAGTTCTGCACCACGATGATTATCGCTTTCATAAATTTCATCAAAAGC
>JAZNYA010000132.1:0-21788 GCA_045594145.1 Candidatus Stercoripulliclostridium sp.
GTTAGCTCGTCCTATTGTTAGACTCCTTAAAAACGCATTAGTTTGGATGAAAGACGAGCAAAAGAAAATCTCCCTGACGGGAGTTTGACTCCCCGTAAATGACCGAAGGGAGATTTTTGGTTTTGTGGTGTATTTTGCCAAAATAACCTTGTCCTAAAGTTTGAGTTAGCTCGTCCTATTGTTAGACTCCTTAAAAACGCATTAGTTTGGATGAAAGACAAGCAAAAGAAAATCTCCCTGACGGGAGTTTACTTAGCGTAAATGACCGAAGGGAGACTTTTGGTTTTGTGATGTATTTCGCCAAAATAATGCGTTTTTTACATTCTAGTGGTTTTATCTTCTGCAATCCCCAAAGCCCCGTCTAGCGTATAAACTTTGCCGTTGGTGTCTTTTACCGTACCATATATTCTTCCAAAGGGGAGAGCATAGTAGCTATCGATTACGAGCATGTGCATTATAATATAGAATACGTCGTCGATTTCAAAACGAAGGTCTACGCAACCGTGTTCGTCCTTTATATACCAAGTTTTAGCATATCTGCCTTCCTTGGAGAAGGTAACGGGGGGAAGGGGATAGGAAACGCCGTCCAGCCAAATTAGGTTTTCGTTGTATTTATCTTGGTCGATGGATTGGTTGCGGGTAAGGTTGAAGGCAAAGTTCTTCATTTCGCCATCAATTTCTATTTGTCCCATGGTGGTTAGCCAGTCATAGTGAGCCTTGAAGGGATAGTAGCCTTTGTGGTCGTCGATGATGCCGAGAGAGTTTTCGTCGGTAACGAAGGTTTCGCCGTTGACGGTGATGGTTCCTTCTGCCTTAAGGAATTCCTTTTGGGAATATAGGGGCTTGTTTTCGCCAAAGGGGATGCTTACGATACAAGGGTTGGAAATGCGAGTGACGCTCATATCGATTTCGAAAGTACCGCATTTACCTTTGGAGTAGCCTTTTGCATGGGCTTTGCCGTTCAAAAGGTCGTTGCAGATTTCATATTCACTTTTGCCGGTTTTGTGGTAGCAGTAATCGTCTACGAGTTGGGTGGCGACTTTTGCCTTGCTTGCGGGGATAGTGGGGTTCCACCAGGACAAGCATTTATTGGTGCGTTTATCGAACCATACGAAGATGGAAAATCCCATGGAAGCGGTCTTATAGACAGCGGAAACGAGAGCACCTTCCTTCATGTGAATTTCAAAAGCTTCCCATTCGGTGATGCGACTTGCCTTCATGAAGTCGGGCATATTGGGGCCACAGGGTTTTTTGCAATCTATTAGATTTAACTTTTTGAAGGTATCTTTGAACGTGCCGAAATGACATTTACCGTTTTCATCAACCAAAGCTTCCGGGGTGTCTACGGGTATGCGTTCGGGTGCTATGTAATCGGGGTATTTTATGGACATAAACGATTCTCCTTTAGAGTGATTGATACTATTATACCACGCAAAAACGCTTGTGTAAAGATGGAAAAATGCTTGCGTGAATTCAGAATTGCTTCACTCCGCCCACAAGGAGAACGAGCAAAACTAAGCACTTTGTTGTCTTCGCAAAGGGGCGTTATTTACGCCTTTTCGGTAAAATAATGGTGAAATTCATAAAAACAAAAAATGGAAAAATAAACGAAGAAAAACGGTTAAAAAGTGGAAGATGAAAGAAAGAAGGGAAGGTTCATGGTAGTGGCAAAAGGGGAGCCTAAAGTGGCAAAAGGGAAGCCTAAACGTCGTGTTTGCGTGGCGATGCGTGTGTTAAATATATAGTGCTTTGGGCGAGCGGGCGTAATTAACTTTTATTGCGTGCAAAGCGACGCGCGAGTGCAATATTTAAAAAACATTATTGACAACGAAAGGGCGGTGTGGTAAAATGGCTTCACAAAAAAACAAAAAACCTTATTGGAGGTACCAACATGAAAAAGAAACTTTTACTAGCTCTCCTAGTTGTTCTCATGGTAGGTATTCTTGCTTTCTCCGTATTTGCTTGTGGTCCGAAGGAACCCACAAATCAACCTAGCGGTGGTGGCAATAATAACAACACGGACGACGGCGGAGAAGACGTAGGCGTTAGTGTTGATGCTGGCCCCATGCTCAATGGTCTTATCGACTCTGTTAACAACACCATCAAGGTAGTTAACACCATTGAAGACAAGGCAAGCGTAAACGCTGAACTATACGTAGACGTTATCGTTACGGACGAACAAGGAAACGACGTTGCTTATAACGTAGACCTTAAGATTGCAGGCTCTATTGATAAGGGCACTAAGGCTAACAACTGGGCACTCATTTCCGCAAACGTTCTCGATACTGTTGAAATCGGCCTATTTGCAGAAGTTACCAGTGCAGGCAAAGAATATCTCTATCTTGGACAAAACATCCTTGATGAAGAATTCACTTGGTCTAAGCTCAGCCAAGCTCAAGACGCTGGTCTTATCTATGACAAGGCTCTTACCGCAGTATTTGATTTGGTAGCAGATCTCGAAGAAGCAAAATTTGCTGCAGACGATGAAACTTTCAAGGGTGCAGACGTTAGCGATACTATCGACAGCGGTCTCCTTAACAAGATTGGCATCATCAACACCATTAAGGGTCTAGGCAGCACCATCGGCGGACTTCTCTTTGCTCCTATCGAAGGCGTTAACACCATCGTTGACGATGCAACCGACCTATCTTCCGCAAACGGCTTTGCAGCAAGACTTAACATCGAAGAACTCTCCGGTGTTATCGAAGGCGTTATGCCCATGCTCGGCGGTCTCCTTGGCGACGTAAACCTTGCTGATTACCAAGGTATCGTTGATATGGTTGTTCCGCTACTCCTTGGTGGCGAACTTAACCTTACCACTCTCACCTTCACCCCCATCGAAGGTGCTATACCGGACATCAGACTTCTTGTTGACATCAACGACGACAAGACCTTTGGTGGCTTACATCTCTCTTATGAATCCGAAAAGAACGGTATCTACGTTGGTTTCGGTCTCGACAACATTTCCTTCACCAACAAGAGCTCTAAGGCTTCCAGCAACGCTCCCGATGGCGTTGAAGACGCAGAAGAACTCGCAATCAACCTTGGCCTAGATATCGAACTCGACGCTATCACCAATGGTTATGCAAACCTTGACCTTAACATCTATCCCAACGTTTCTCTTGGCTGGGACGAAGATGGTTACGTAGCAATCGACTTCTCTGATCTCTATGCAGAAGTAGTATTGAGCTACGATGCAACTGATTTTGATGAACAATGGAACATTATCAAAGTTCCCACTTCTACGGTTATCGCTCAATACAACGCTGACGGTAACGAAGATATCATCATCGACCTTGACACCGTTGCAGGTCGTTTTGATACCGGTGCAGGCACCTATAAGGTACCGGTAAACCTTTCTGAAAAATTTGCAGCATTTATCCAATCTGAAAAGGATAAGAAAGCTGCTGGTAACGACGTAGTAGTTGAAAATGCCGGTCTCGTTGACGATATCATCGGTATCGTTGGCGACATCACCGCAGAAGATGCAGACATCGTTGGCGTTATCATGGACGCTGCAGGCAAGATTGGCACCATCATCGAAGAAGTTTCCGCTCTTGCTGAATTCATCGAAGACGGCACTCTCGACCTTGAAGGACTCATCCTTGATCTTATCGCCGACGACGGTCTAATCGGCGAATCTGAAAAGGCAGTATTCGGCATGTACACCGGCGAAGGCAGTGAACAAGAAGACGTTGCTCTTGCTGACATCATGCTTCCCGATGCAGTTCTTGGCAATATCGCAGCTCTCGTAAACGCTATCGTTTATGAAAACAGCGGTTCTGAAGCTACCTATGAAGAATGGGCAGCTGGTGCAAACCTACTAACCGTTGACGAAATCATCGGCCTAGTAGCAGACTTTACCGGTGCAACCCTTAATGCAGAAAATGCATATGCTAACATGGAAGTATCCGCAAGTGCTTACTGGCAAGATGGTATCGGTGCAAGCGTTTCCGCAGTTCTTGGCGGTGACGATGCAACCGGCGAAATCAAACTTGCTATTAGTGCAAACAGAATTGCAAACAACCCCGAAATCGAAGCAATCGAATACAGCCAATACGTTGGTTCTGCAATCGTTGGTAACGAAATCATCACCGTATCTAACGATACCGGCGTTGATGGTGGAGCACGTCTACTAAACGCTGTTAAGAAGATTTTCAACTCCATCATTACTGACGAACAATTCCATCTTGATACTTTCGAAGAATACTGGGGCACCGTTGTTACCGACAACTTCTTTGAAGCTGGCGACGGCTCCTATGCTTTCAAAGAAGACGGCTTTGGTATGTCTTTCGTGATTACCGCTGAAGACGCTCCTGAAGGCAGCACTGTTTCTATCACTAACTTCAACAATGCTCTTTCCGTAGCAGCAATGGTTATGGATACTAACTACACGCCCGCTAGACCCGTTCCCGGCACTCCTGTTGAAATCGCAGAACTTTACGATTCCGCAGAATTCACCGTTGAAGGAAGCGACGGCTTCATGTTCTACGTACTAGGAACCGAAGCAACCGTTGTAGAAATCGGAGTAAGCGTTGAAAAGCCCATAGTAATCCCTGAACCCGATGCAGAAGATTTGGTAATTGGCGACAACACCACTCCCGCTTTCGTAGCCGGAACTTCCCTTGCGGACCCCGGTGTTGATACTTATCTTTACACCTACACTGCAGTTGAAGCTTGCACCTTGACCTTCACCTATGATGATGAAGCTGTTATTATTGGTACTGCTGAATACGATGCATATGGCAACAAGTTTGTAGTATACAGTCCTTACGAAGACGGCGAAGTAACTCTTGAAGCCGGTCAAACCATCATTATCGGCGTTGCTAACGTTCGTTGGGATGCATACACCGCTGTAACCTTTACCGTAGCTATCGCATAATAGTTAGTGCAGTAAAACACAAACAAAAACGAGAAGAAGTCCTTCGGGGCTTCTTTTTGTTTTGCCTTTTCGTTCCCTACGGGAACAGACGAGCCGTAGGGGGCTTAAATAAGCCTTATAACGCCGTTTCCGGAAGGATTAGGAAACAATACTTGGCGAGCTGTTTTAAGCCTTGTGGGGCGAGAAATAGGCTCTCGTTGGCTTTTCTCCGTAGAGAGCAAAATCGGAGAAGAAAACAATGGAATAGGGTGGGTGTGTTCTTTTTCTTTTTATTACACTTTTTCTTTTTTTCTTCTTCTTCTCCTTCTCCTTCTCCTTCTCCTTCTCTCTTCTCCTTCTCCTTCTCCTTCTCTTATTTCTTTTCTACTCTCTTCTCTATAATCTCTTCTCCCTTCCTTTCTTTTCTCCCTTCCAAAATGAAAGTTTACGCAAAAAAATTTTTGCAATTCAACGTGAAAGGCAGGCTATAAAACGAGTTTCGCCATCGCTTTTTTTCGCCGTAATGCAAGGTGCTGATTTTTATGCAGTTTTAGGATTTAAAAGCAAATTGGGATACCTAAAACGCAAGTTGGGTATCCTTTAATTTTAATTTATAAAATTTTAGGCTTTGGAACGCATGCGTAAATTCAGGCTTAGAATATTATCTTTATAAACGCTGGGATAGGGTGGCGTTAAGGTAGGGGGAGAAAGACTTAGGAGCTTTCCTTAGAGAGTGAGTAGGGGACGTTAAAATTCCGCCGAAAGAGTCCTTCCCAAGCGTACTGAATTATATATTTATTCACGCACGACACACGTTTTAATTGCACGATTTAGGACGCGCGCCCGCTCTCGTGCGTAAAATATTCGTAAATATCATGACACTAACTTGACTTTCGCCCTTTTATAATATAATATATACATATGCGTATATAAGAAGTGGGAGAAGTCTCGCTTCTTTTCGCTATTTATTTTTTTCACGCGTGCGTATAAGCACGTGTCACGCTAGGTAATAAACGTGCTTTGCACAGTTAGGAGATATACATGCACCGTCATCTCAAAACACTAATTTTCATTTTGGCAGTAGTGCTACTCGTAGGGCTACTCTTTGCTTGTACCCCGGTAGAGCAGGAGTCCTTTAACCCCTATCCCATAGTGGATGGCACTCAAAACGACAACTACAAGGACTTTACGACTAAAGAGCAAGCAATCGACACCGCAGTCGGTTCCTTGGAAAATCTCCTTAGCCACCTTGATTCCGACGTGGTTACCGATACCGGTTATTATCTTGGAGCAGATATGCTCATTAATACCGACGACGGCTCTGCGTTTAGGTTAAGGCTGGAAGCCAACCTTTATACTTACCCCCATGAAATTAAAAACGAAAACGGGGAAGTTATCTTTGGCGACGACGGACTACCGCTGGTAGACCCCGTTGCTCTTGCAAAGCATAACGACATCATTAGATATAGCGATATAGTTCTCGAATGGTTTGACGGTGCAGCAAACGAGATGCTAATCGGCTTTTATTTTGACGGCATTAATCCTAACTCTGTTGACGACGGTAACGACCTTTACCTTAACTTGCAAGGCAGTAAACGTATTTTTAAAGATTTCGGCGACTCGGTAATGTACCAACAATTGATTCGTCTTATCACCCAATTTAACCTTGAAACAGTCATCGGTTCCGCAACCAACGGCTCTGCAGACAACAGCATGAAGAGTTTGCGTGACGCTCTCGACCTTGCTATTACCAACAACTATAAGCAAACCATAAACGGCGAAGACACCACCATCTTCTTTAACGACGTTGCTCTAACCGTTCTTGCCGATACCGTAACCGAATTCATGCAAGGCATCTTCGCTCCCTTCGAAGACAAGCTCGACCCCTTGACTAACAAATATTTGGGCTTCTTGTTCAGCACGCTGGGCGTAGCCGAATTCCGCTCCATCGACTCGGATATGGAATTCATATCTACTCCTAACGAAAACCTAGGCAAAGATATTCTCCGTCAACTCGTTTTGGACGCACACGGCGACTCCGCAGTTCCCGTATATAACGAGCAAACCGGACTTACCACCATACAAACTATTCCTTACCAAGCCCACATTTCCGCAGAGTACGACGTACGTACTTCTCCCAACATCGTTTTTGATAAAGCGGGCTACACTTTGTACGATTATGGTAATTACGAGTATACCGGCGATATGTATATCCCCATGCTCGACCTAGAACTCGACGTTCTTCTCCGTACGGATATGAACGAAATCGACAACTCCATAAACAAAGTATTTATGAACTGCCGTGATATTGCTACCGACGACCTTGTCATCGGTATGTACTACACCGCACCCCAAGAAAGAGATAATCTTACCAAACTCAACCCCGAAACAGGCGTATACGAGTCGCTACCGCTTGATGAACCGCTAACCTTCCTGGACGTACAAGGACTGCAAGACCTTTATGGCGGTATTGCTTTTGAAGATATCGGCTTGCCAAAGGCATATAAGGGCGGATTCGACCTTGCCGAAACGCTATCTTGGTTATTCGATTTCATCGACCAATACATCGTTATTGCGGTAGATAACATCCTTTACGGCAACCGTGCGGAAGAAGAAGACAGCAAGTATGAAGAGCTAACCAGCACCATTATGAACAACATTACTTCGACTATGAAGGATGAAGACGACCCCAGCAGTCGTGCGACCATCAAGATTAAAGTCGATATCGAAATGATTCGTAAGATACTCTCCATCACTTCCGAAACCGGCGTAGAGTATACCACCGAGCAGATGATTTTGCTCATAAACGAGCAGTTTAACATAGACCTGGAAAGCATTGCGGCAATCTTAGGCGTATCACTGGAAGAACTAATAGACACAACCTACTTCGATATAACCTACGACGTAGACGAATATAGCATTAGACTGGAAGTCTTCAGCTACGCAGAAATGAGCCAAGAAGACTACGAAAAGTACGGTGCTAACTTGATTATGCGTATGGACCTTTACCCCAACCACGTTGGTGAATGGGTAAGAATCGTATTCCCGTCCTTCCATGACTTTAACGAACTACAAGACGTCATGACTTATTCCGGTTCGCTAGAGGGAGAAGTCTTGTTTGCGGCGGCGGAAGAAGTAGACCTTTCCGCTCTGCTCGGCTCCTTCATGGGCGATATGAGCGGACTTAATACGCCGTTTATCTTGCCGGCTTCGGCGAAGATACAATTTAAGTTGGATTACGACCAATATATCCGTGAGCAAATTCTACCCAACGGCAGATGGACTCGTGCAACAAGAAGTGCCTTCAAGCTGGAATTCTTTTACATACTCGGCGGTGAAAGCGAAGGAACAAGCATCATCACCATACTCGCAAACGACGTAAGCTTTAATACCGCAGACCCCATTGAAGAACTCGGCTACGTATGGCTAAATTACCACTGCGTAGAAGGTATGCCACAATTCAAGGTTCGTGAAGATATCTTCATCCGTGGCTTCTATGAATACATGGGCTACGACTTCGAAACCGAAGACGAAGACATCGTTATGGGTCTTACCGATATCGTTCAAGCTCTAATGACGGACTCTTGGGTAGTATTCCAACCCGAAGTTATCAGCCTTACCACTTCTAACCAAACCATCAAGGACTTGTTCCGTGTTGATGAACTATACGCTAACGTAGAAGTTAAAATCGGCTTTAAGCAAAGAGTAGAAAACATCGACCAATTGGAAGTTTACTACGCAATGTATACGGTAGGGGAATTTGAAGATATCGACGGCGAATCCGTATATTCAACCAAACTTCATGAAACCATACCCGTATACTTCGATTTCGGCGATAAGATAATGGTAAAAGACTTCCGCTTCCTATACGACCCCAACAGCATCAAGGTTATAAACGGCGAAACTTACTATATTCCCGCCATCGATAATTTGTTCATGGGCGTCACCCGTGATTACGTTGTCCACATCACTACGGATATCGGTAAACAAGGCATCAATTCTCTTGTTAACGATTACTACGTATGGGAACCCCTTGACCCCGTTCCCAGCGAAGTTGCAGCCTTCTACGGCGACGATAACTTGCGTTATAACTATGAAGCGGAATATCGTTTGCACGCTATCTATGATAGAGAAACCGGCTACTATACCGTACTAAACGACCTTGGCTACGAAATCGTTTACGACTTCGAAAACAACCTTTACGTCATAGGTCTTGGTTCGCAACTCAAGTACGACAAGGCTATTGAGCAAGTAATCAACAAGGACGTTCCGTATTACTACGAAACCTTCGTAAATCCCGCTTCCTTGACTCTCACCTATGACCTGGGTATGCATAAGAAGGGCTGGTATACCGTTGCTCACAGCGATTATAAGATTCTTTATAACCAAGATAAGAACATCTACGTTGTAGAAACGGAAGCCATCCGCCAAGAACTCCTTACTGCAAACTTATTCGGCGAACCTAACCCCGATTACGACGCTAACTTCGAGTGCCCCGTACACAGCGAAGGCAATGAAAACGGCGTATGTGCAAAGAAGGAAAGCCATAATATCTGTCCCGCTATCGCATACGTTACCCCCAACGTATATCCCCGCTATTTCGTATCCAACAGCGGACACACCTTCGTTTTCGACCTTGATAGTGCAACGTATTGCTTGCAACTCGAAAAGGGCGACGGCACCTATTACAAAGTAATTTACGACTACGACCAACGTTACTTCTTCGCAGAATCTTATGAAGCAGCTCTAGAAGTTCAAAATATCCTTGGCGAAAGCCGTGTTGCATATACCAACGCTATCGACTTTGAAGCAGAAAGAGATTGGGCGGGCGAAGCATTTAACAACGTAGACTGGTCTAACGCCACCTTTAAGTCGCTCGAGTGGACCAATATGGGCTGGGACGACGTCAACTTAGAAGGCGGTAAGTTCGTTGTTTACGTCATAATCGGTGACGGCATGATGGCAACCTATCGTCAAAACGTCGTCGTAAAGATTTTGAACAGAACCATCGATACCGAGAAGTACGTAAACGTTCGTACCGAAAACGGCACCATTAAGGCTCCTGTTGCAGACTATATCACCATCGACCCGTACGTCTACCTAATCTACAAGGCGTTCTATATGAACAACGATATGGGCATACTTACCAACCAAGAAATCGAGCAAGGATTCATCGCTTGGTACTTCAGTAAGTATGAAACCACCTTCCAATTCACCAAGATTTACGGCGACCCCGCCGAAGATACTCCCGATGAAGTAGGCTTCCATACTTGGAACTTCGACTATAACGGCGACGGCAGAGCAATCTATAGGGAACTCGACGTCAACAACCGCCATAGTGCTTCTTCTTCCAACCCCGATAGAAAGGAAAGTAACTTCACCTACGTTCATACCGTATTCCACGGTCAAGTTATCGCCCTTTCCGTAGAAGTATTGCCACGTACGATGGAAAGTGCTTGGATTATCGGCCAAGGCAACCGCAACGAATACGTTGTAGACGCTCTCGAACCCGATACCTATACGCTACCCACCGAACTCGTATACTTCTTTAAAGGTCAAGACGGCGAAGAATACGTATTGAACTTTAGAGAATATAACTACACCGTAGACGGCATACCGTCCTTGTTCAGCACGCTACCCGATACCTTCGATTCATACAAAGCAAGCTTCGAAGGCGTAAACTTCTTGCGTCAACTGGACGGACCTAACGCCCTTAACATCATCAAGTGGACCAACCCCGTAGCAAATAACGTCAAATTGGAAGGCAACCAATATCCCTTCAAGGACGTATTTACCGATACCACCGTTTCCAACTTCGACCTTGCAAACTACTTCGACCTTAATCGCAATTGGTACCATAAGGGCGATTTCGACGAAGGTTGGTTCTTCGTTGAAGAAGTAAAACTAAAAGTTTTAGTTCCCGATAAGATAATCGGCGAACGTGACTATGAGTTCAAGACCGGCTCCGATTTCCACAGCGAAACCGAAACCGTCATGAACGTTCAAGTTGCTCCGTATTACACTCAAAACCAAACTGAAGTCGGCTCCGATTGGGGTGTATATTACGTAGACCCGTACGATAGCTCCACTTGGACGCTACCGAGAGATATCTACGTCCACTTCAACGGCGTAATCCCCGGAACTTATGCTCCGTACTACTATAACGTAGAGTGGCGTAACGTAGACGGCGATACCACCGTCCACTTCGATAACGCAACCGGAGAATACTACTTGGTAGTAGACCCCGACTTAGTTGCAAATTACTACTTCTTGGAAGCAACCATAGGTAGTGGCGAAAACACCATGGTTATAAGAATTCTCGTCCAACACATGACGGGAGTGGCTCAAGATATCGAGTTCAAGATGTTAAACGGCTCCTATGCGGACGGCAACCTTACCAAGAACGATACCTATCCCGCAGGCATCACCGTTACCGATACCCCGGTATCCGAATATCAACTTAAGACTTATAACTGGGCGGTAGATACCTACGCAAGATTCCAAGTCCCCGAAGTTTTGGATATCACCTTCGCAGACGGCACTCGTCGTAGTTATGCTACCGATTGGCACGACCATGCTCCTTGGGTACAAGGCACCAGCGTAACTATCGTTACCACCCTAGGCGACGCTTATGCTCGCCAAAAGGATATGTCCTTGACCTACGATTTGGAAGCTAAGACCGTAGAAGACATACTCTTTAACCTTTGGGAAGAAGAAACTCGCCATGAAAATATGCCCGATGGCATCACCATTACGGTTGATAACTTCGATAACTTCATTTCCTTGCAAGGCGTAGTTCTAAACCGCAACGGATACGTCGCAATGAAGGACGGAAGCGGTCTGACTGCTTATGAGTTCTTCAACTGGTTGTTTAGCGATATCACCATCGTATTTGCAGAAAGCGACAAGGAAAACATCACCGTAACCGATGCAACCGCCAGTGCATATCTACCGATATTCGGTACGCTCGATACCCAAAAGCTAATTGAAGCTTGGTCCGGCACCTATGGTCAAGGCGTAGATATCTTCGTAGGTCAAGAAGACGACGCTCACGACTTCACCGTAAGATTCGAACTCAATATGAATCCCGAAGACAAGCCTTTCATCGATTTCGACGAAGGTCAATCACAAGTCGTATTGGAAACCATCGAGCTGGAAATATACAACGCAGACAATACCTTCAAGTATGAAGGCGGTTACGTCATTAAAGACCAACTACAATTCACCGTCACTCGTGCAAACGGCACCACCATCCGCTATGGTGGTAGCGGAGCAGTTCTACCGGAAGTCTGGTCCGTTGCCTTCCCCAGCCAAGAAGCAGAAGACTTGTTCTTCAACGATGAAAAGACGGAAAGAATGCTCGACGTTTATAAGTTCGAACAACTAACCACCATAAGTGAAGAACGCTTGAAGATGGGCGGTGTAATTTGGGTTTCCGCAATGCTAAGCGACAGCTCTCGTGTATACGTTCAAATAGCATCCAGAACCTATGATATCGGCTCCAACTTCCACTCCGCCGATGATGACGACGCTCCGTACGACGTAGTTTACGGCACGCTGGTAATACAAAACCTTTACGATAACTATAAGCTCTCGTCCTTCTTGCTCGCAGACAGACTACCTTCCAAGATTAAAGTAGGCGACCCGAGCTCTACTCTCGTAAAGAGCGGTATCGTTTGGAAGCTCGTCACCACCGCAAGCCAACTTGACGCCATCGATTATAGGGGCACGGAAAGCTATCCCGACGGCGTAATCGACCTTGCTACCGCAACCATAATGGGCAAGGAAGTTACCTTGAAGCTCAAAGTTCTTCCCGCAGAAGTAATGCAACTAAACCACAACTACGTCCAAGTTGCTACTTCTCGTCACTTCCTATCCAGAGTAAAGCAAAGCTACTCCGCTCCGTCCATTTATAGTCCTTATGGCGAAGTCATAGTCGTTGATATCGACGCATATCACAACTGGGCATATAACGGCAACTTCATACTCCCCACCAACATCAACTTGGTCTATAATGAACTCGAACGTAGGGTAGACCTTGATGGCGACGGCGTGGCGGACGAAGGCTATGCACATGAGTTCAATTACGCTCGTGGCGTATACTTCTATTCCAACGTGGATTGCACGACCGAACACTTGGTAAGCTCCATAGCTTACGACCTAAACGGCCACAAGTGGACGGGTGAAGGTAAACTAAGCGACCGTGACGTATTAACTTATGCTAAACTCGACGACGGTCAAATGCTAACGGTTATCTTCCACTTCCTGGATAAGAAGGTGGAATCCATCAATGCAGGTCAAGCTGACGACTCCATCTTAATGCTCGACCCGTATACCGAAGATAACATCACCGTACCCAACCAAATTACCATCAACTTCACCGAAGGTAAACCTTTGGTTTACGACCTAACTTGGAACGTTCCCGAAGACTTCGAAGTAATGTACGATACCTACCAAACCGTACTGGGAGCTAACCCCGAAAACTACTTCGCATTTACTTCCGTATTAGACGGATATACCGGTCTTGTTCCCCAAGACTTACTGCTAAAAGTTAAGGTGGCAGATAAGCTATTCAAAGATTATCAACTAATAGCAGGCGTCACCGACTACTATGATTCATACCAAGAACCCAACGCCTTCTACCGCTATGAAGACCCCTTCACCGGCAGAGCAAGCGACCTACCGCAAACCATCGATACTGCATACTGGGGCGGAACTCCCTATAACTTGGTATGGCAATTTGCAGATAGTCAAATTATCGCCCAAGGTACCGTAAACGATAGTGGCTTAACGCCCATTTACGTCCAAGGTCACGTATATAACGCAGAACGTGGTCAACCCGTTGTAATTAAAGTTTACGTCGATAGATGGGAGCATAAGGCTGTCCGTCGTCCCGGTGCAAACGGCGATTACATCATTATGGAAGGCGAAGCAATGAGATTCGTCATAAGTGCAATCACCGGCGTATCTTCACTAAGCCACTATAAGATTGACTTTGAAGTAACTTCATCCTTGCCTTCGGCAAACAGAGAAAAGAGTACTGTTTCCAAGATATTCATACCGGAAGGCATCACTCCTTCTAACGTAGACGCTTCCTATGGCGACGACTACGCATATCGTATGATTTGGGACCAAGAAGCTCTCAATAGGGCACAAAGTAACGGCGAAGCAACGGGTAGCTTCATACTTGCAAACGATAAAGGTGCAACCAAGTTTGAACTCTCTCCCACCATCTACCAATACGAAAATCCCAACATCTTGCAAATCGACCTTGGCTACGGCATGGGTACGCAAAACAATGCAATATTCATCGTCAACCCCTTGAACCCCTTGTGGATTAACCCCGAAACCGGTGATGATACCGTTTCCGCAATAGGAACCTTCAATACCGAATACGCAGTAAGCTACGATGCTCAAGGACTAACGACCAGAGTAGTTTGGGGCGGAGTAAACTCTCTAAATATTTCCGATGCTCTCATCGGCGGTGGACTAATAAGAAACTGGACGGTCATCCTAGAGCTAACCAGCAAGCACGACCCGAACTTCTTGTATACGCAAACTTTCGATATCGTTCTTGTCGCTTTGGATATGAGTCCTATAAGCAACATCAACAGCAGTAGCGACAAGGTAAACACCTTGACGGAAGCACCGTATAAGAGCGTATATAACGCAACGTCCTACGCGCACGCGTCTAATCCTTATAAGGACTTGTATACCCGTCTCATTAGTACGGAAACCATCGTAAACAGCGAAACCAAGAACCTTCTTGACGCAGCAGTTTTGAACCTTGGATTAGAAGGCGGAAGACTTACCTACAAGGTAGAAGAATGGGAAACCGACGTTTATACTTCCAACAACACCAAGACTCAATACTCCAAGAAAGTACGTATCGACGGCAGAGTATACAACACCAATATCGTCAAGAGAGTATGGAACCAAGCATTTAGCATTACCGGTCTAAACGTAGGCTACGGCATGGGTACCGACCAAGTAAGAATAGATGCTCTCGGCGGAGAAGGCAGAGTGCCAATCGTCATGGTTGTAAATCCCTTGAACCCCATCTTCGGCACGCCATACGCAAGCGACCCCTACGTAACCCAAATTGATGCAAGCAACGTAGAAGGTACCTATAACTCACAAGCTTTAAAGGATACTTCCTTCACCTATAGCGTAACCTGGTGGGACAGAGCAACGAGCGGTGATACCGTCGTTCTGGGTCGTGACCAATTCATAGGTGGCGGTGTCATAGATTACTGGAAGGTAATCGTAAAAGTTTACGATGCAGGTAGCGTAGTTTATGAACAAGTAGTCAACGTAAAACTCGTAATTTTGGATATGACTCCGGAAAAGACGACGTTCTACGATGAAGCAAGCCGTTCCGTAGTAAGCGGAGTTAAGACGGCTTATGGTAGGGACGACTATCAAGATACCGTAAATCCCTATGGTAGCGATTATCCGTCACTCATAAACGCACTAAACCAAGGACTCGCAAACGAAGGCGTTACGGCATCAACCAAGTACTTCTATAAGATAACCGCTTGGAGCGAATTTATCACATGCAACTCCATTGATGCTGATGGCGACAGAGTTTGCGATAACTGTGGTCAAACGATAGAAGAAGGCAAGACGAAGAGAATTAGAAACTCCGAAGTAGTAGAAATCTACGACGAAGACGGCCTAGTTCTCATAACCACCATCTATACCGATATGTTCAAAACGGTATTAATATCATAAATAAACGGCAAGCAAAAAACTTGCAGGGAGAATAATAGTAATGAACAGAAAATTACCGAGATTAATTCTGATTTTACTAGTAGTAACGCTTTGCGTTGCACTCTTCGCCTGTAGCCCGGGCGAAGAAACACCACCCGTAGAAAACCCGGGTGGCGACGTAGGTAGCGGAGAAAATCCGCCTATTTCGCAAGGAACCATAAATAAAGGTCAAATCTTTGGCGAAATCAGGGAAGGCTTAGTTAACGCCGGTACGCTCATGGATGAAAAGACGACGGGTTATCGCTACGTCGATTCCGAGTACGTATTCATCGCAAATTCCGTCAATATCGGAATAGAGTACCAAGCCAACTATTCGCTGGAAAGAGCCCAAGATAGCGAAATCATGGTGCGTATCTTCGACTATAATAAGGAAGCAAATACGACGTTCATATACTTCGTAAACAACACCTTGTATCTACAAATGGGCGAAGAATACATAAAGATGGAAGACTTTGGCGGTACTTCCACCTTCAATCTTTTCTATGAAGCAATCACTTCTTTGGATATGGAGCATACGTTATTCTCGGTTAACTTTGCTGATAACATCGAAGCGATGGCAAGCTCTGTAGAATCCCAAAACATCTCCAAAATTATTCTCTCCGATAATGAATTTAACGTATCCGTAAAGGAAATCAACCTTGACCCCATCAAGACCAAGGTAAACGAATTTATTCAAAACAACGTAGCGACGCTCGGTACCCGCTTCGATGCTTTGACGAACAAACTCTTGGGCTTTGAACTAAGCGACTTAGGTAGAGTTCAAATTGGTAGATTTAACGCAGAAATGCTCGCCGTAATAGAAAAGCAAGTTAACGGCGAACAAAACGTTAGTGATTTCCACATCAATTTTGCAGGAAACCAAGCAAACAACGTCGATACCTATTACTTTGACGTAAATTATGCAACCAAGTACGAAAGGGGAGATATAAGACTCACCCAATTCGATAACCCCAACAGCAATCACTACGAAGCAAAGAGCACGAGCGAAATGCACTTTGCAGGCAACGTTTACGTTCCTTCCACCGACCAACGCTTTAGTGCGGAAATCAAGGGTAAGTTTAACACGAACGACAACGCAGAAAACAAGTTGTTCATCGATATTATGAATCGTACGGACAACCAAGGCGAATCTTTCTCCAAGAACGAAAGAGTCTTCAGCGTATCCTATAACGAAGGTATCATTTACCTTGATGCAAAGGGTGCTTTTGAAAAATACATCGGCGACTTTATGGCTTATGAAGCACTCGGTCTACCCAGACTAAAGTTCACCGGCTTTAATATGGCGGAAGAACTCCAAGTCGGCCTAGAAAGGATGATGGGCTTGTTGAACTTCGACTTTAATATCGACGGCATATTCGGTAGCGTAGACTCGGGCAGTGAAGAAGCTCCGTCCATAGTGGACAATCCCACGATGGCACTCTTAATGCAAAAAGTAAGAAGTGAAGACGGCGTATTCTATATTACGATTGATAAGGACGTTATAAGAGAAGTAATAGGCGACTCGGAAGCAACGCTAATTACCACCATAGCTAACGCTCTTGGATTGGAAGAAGGACTAATTAAGGACATTATCGGCCTTGGTTACTTCGATGACCTTGCTTTAGAAATCGCATGGGATACCGAAACGGATAACATCATAATAACCGTTAAAGCGGGCGACCAAGATTTAATCGTCTTCACCCTGCAAAACCAACCCATCGACCAATCCGGATTGGATATTGCCTTCCCCGATAGAGAAGAAACCGGTTATTTTGATTCTTTCGAAACCTTCCAAAATCCCGAAATCATCAACGCTCACGTTGAAGGAACCATCCGTACTCAAGGCAAAGCAGAAAACGATATTTCCAAGCTAATGGGCTTGTTCATAGGCGATATAACCGGTAGCAACACCGAGTATAAACTAAAGGTTAGCGACGTTCTCTCGCTCAATATGGACTTGTGGCAAAAGGATAAGCAATTCTTTGTTAACGCAAAGATAAAGCTCAACGGCGAACCCTTCGTTGATATCTGCTCCAATTTGGAAGAAGAAAACGAACTACTCGTTAACAACTACGTTTTAGGCGTAAAATACGTTATGCCTAGGGACGAAGTACTATATCTACTTGGCGAACTCACCCAAAACAAGACGGTATGGGAATTCGATTCCATCGTAAACGCCATTGAAGTCTTTGTTCAAGATTCCAAGATTAGCCGTGGCGAACACTTGGATGCTAACCGTGACGGACTTTGCGATAACTGCTCCGGCACTCTTCCCTTGAACGACTTCCTAAGAGTAATCGTCAGCCCGACCTATAATGCAGAAACCGGCGAAACGCTCCGTGACCCCTTGAAAGACGTATTTGGCGTAGAAGACTTTATTGCAGAACTGGGCATAAGCTTCAGCTTCTCCGCTCCCGACAATCTGGCTGATGCAAGCGAATACGTAACTCCCGTTATCAGTTTGATAGAAGAAGCACGCTGGACTTCAATTTATGAAGCAAAATGGGTAGAAACGGCATCTGTATCTTTCGGCACTAAGGCCATCGAGTTCGTTCTCGACTTCGAAGGCGAATCTGCAATCATCGTGCCCGGTGTATATGAATACTATCCCAAGGCAAGACTATTCGGTCAATATGCGACGTATAGAATGTTCATAACCGATACCGTAAACGGTACCAAGAGAATTAAGGCACTAAACGATAAGAATAACAACACCACTTACCTAATGGAAATCGACCCGTCCATCAGCAATCCTATTCCCGCTAAGATTGGCGTAGTATATGAAGATGGCACGATAGGTGAAATTGCATATAAGTTCGTGGACTTCCCCTATACCAATGATAACATTACAAGCTTAATGGGCGGTCGCCAAAAGACGACTCATAAGGTGGTTATCGGTCAAGGTTCCATTGCAGAAAAAGAGTTTGAACTCGACGTAAAGGTAATAGGCAGAAACTTCGTAGTAGGAAGCGGTGATTATTATAATAATATACCCATTGTCGCACGTGTAACGATAGACCCGTACCAATACTCCATCGAAAAGCGTGATGCCATTGCAAAGGGCGAAACCTATTATCCCTTCGCATACAGAGCGGAAGGTGATTCCACCGGTCTTGCTCCAGACGTACTTGCCGTAGCTTTCTACGATTACGCCGGTGCTACCAAGATTAACTATGAATACCTACCCGAATTCGATTGGGGATTTGATGAAAACCTAATTAAATTTACCGGTGGTGAATTTACTAAGGTTCAAAACTTTAACGATAACTTGGAAATGGCTATCGTCATCAAAGTAGAACCTAAGATTATAAGCCATATTCAAATTAACACGGAAAACGCCGGCTATTATACCATTGATAGCTTGGTTACTTCCACCTACACCATCCCCACCACCAGCACTTATAATAAGGTAGTGGATGAAAACAACGTTGAAAGATTAGAAACCGTTAACGAAGTAAGAATTTACTTTGCAGAAGGTAGATATAGAATAATAGGTGAAAAACCTAACGGTTACGTTATAACCGATGAAAAGTGCGACGGCTTCTATCCGCAATCATTGGATTGGACGAATAAGGTTGCGGATAACGTAACCATCGACCGCTCCGTACACCCCTTAGCCGGCGGTACCACCAAGTACACGGACTGCGTATTCGGTGATGATATTGCAGGCCTACAAGACGTAAGACTGGAAGTAGTTTGCCCCACTCGTGTAATAGGCACCAGAGCAAACACCGTTGTTGCAGTTACTTCCATCTCCTACTTGGAAGACGGTGAAATAAACCCCGAAGCAACTCGCACGGAAGCAATCAAGGTAAGCCTGGCAAGCTTTGATGCAACAAGCTCCGTAGAAAACGACTTCTACGATTTCGACCCCTATACTAAGGGCAGTGCCGAACTACCTAGCGAAGTATACGTTAACGTAGTATACCAAGGCAGAACCCAAATGCTGGCATACCCCGTTCAAGAGTGGATTATAGAAAACAACATCTTGGAAGACGGCGGAAAGATTAAGAACGCCTTTACGGAAGAAACCTTCATGAAGGTAAGATGTATAATCGGCGACGGCGAACTCACTCAAACGTTGGAAATGGCAATCCAAAACCACGCTGTAAGGTACCAAGAAATCGACTTTATGGATGAAGATGGCAAAGAGATTGCTACCATCGTAAGACGCTTTAACTCGAATGGAACGGAAATCGTTCCCGGCGTAGAAGACCAAGAAGAAGCTTCAAAACGCTATTACGTAGAAGGCTTGAACCCCTATGAAAATGCAACTATACCTTCTGCCGTAAAGCTCGTATTCCCGCTGGATAGCGGAGTAGCCAACCAAACCTTCGCAACAAACGAGTGGTACTTGAAGGACAATCTCGGTAACCCTGTGCTTGATGAGAACGGAGACGTACTAAATGCAAAAGATTACGTTGTTAACCCCTTGGGTGGCACGGTTACCATTTATGCAGACCTAATTTCCGACGACCTAAAGCAAACGATATCGCTAAACCTTGTTTATCGTTCGGATATGAAGCTTACCACTAACCGCATATATGGTCTTGCATCAATAGACGAATATCAACTAACCGAAGCAGGTACTATTCATTATATGGAAATAGATACCTACGACGAAATTTCCCAAAAGCTCTACGATGACTTGACCACGGATGGTGGCATAAAGAAGATTGATATCTCTTATAGCGGTGGACGTACCTATGGTAACGCTATCGACATCGAGTGGATTAACCTAGATGAATTCCTAAGCGTTCTAAGAAGCCCGTTTGGTTCCAGCACCTATTATAATATGGGCAAATACCAAGACGATATCGTCTACTTGGAAGGCACCATAAGAAAGGGCACCATCCAAGAAGCAAACATCAAGATGGGATTCATGGTACTACCGAGAATTCTTGGCGACATCAACCTTGGCAACTTCGATAAGGGCTTGACCGTTAAGGATGCCAACAACGTTAGTGCGGTAGAATACTCCACGTCCATTGAACGTGTAAAGGGTGAAACCCAAGAAATAGACGGCGTAACCGTTCCCGTATTAAACGAAGACGGATATCAAGTTATTTCGGTAAGTGGAGCTAATACCATCAACCTAACCTTCAACAAGTACTTTACTCTTGCAAACCAAGACGGACTATGCTCTCCGTCCGAATACGTAGATTACGTTTTCAGAAACGTATACTTGTCCTTTGCGGATACCGCCAGAACCAACGACCTAAGCTACGTTCTACCCGAAAACTTCGACGACCTTGTTTACGGCAACGTAACCGGTACGGACGACGCAAACGTAACCATAACGTCCACGTACGTTAAGTTTACGCTCCGCATAGAAAAACTTTCCAGCGGTAGTTGCGTTCATCCCTTCAATATAACGCTCGTATTCATCAAGGATAGAACGGTTATAAGAGAAGATGAAGCACACAACGAATCCGTAGAAATCTTCGCAGAAGACGGTTCTCTTATCTATAACGATAACGTAGGCTACACCTTGCCCAGCGAATTCGTAGTAGAATACGTTCACAGCGGGGAAGTAAAATATTATGATTTAGAGTGGCGTGTTGATGAAACTGCATCCAGCCTTATCAACAACTCCACCATGGCAAGCGGTTCCGTAGTAACCAGCATTAAGAGTGAGTTCTTCAACTTCACTTCCACTCGCATCATCAAGCTATATACCACCTTGCCCAATGGTCAAAAATACAGAAGACATATAAGCTTCTATTCCAAGAACGTAAACTTCACCAAGTATCATACCGAAGCTGTTGAAGGCGTGGAAAACGGCAACAGATATCTAGTAAAGGACGGCACGCTCTATATAGATAACGTATACGATTATCTACCGCTTGACGACCTAATGAGCAAGATATCCACGACTATTATACCCAACCAAACTTCTGCTTTTATCAGTAGTTACGATATAAAATTCAAGCTCGAAAACGGCTGGATACCCAGTGAAGACTTCATCAACGCAGAAACCGGCGAAATCGACGTTCAAAAACTAAGCGAAAGCGTAACTTCCGAAGGTCTCAACCCGACGCTACTTGCAACGGGCACGATTAGGGGACACAACGATGAAAGACAAGAGATAAGACTCTTCATCGCCGTAAGAAAGTTGGTTGCAGGTCAAATTACCCATAAGGATTACTCCATAAACGGCAATACCATGACTTTC
>JAZNYA010000133.1:0-27686 GCA_045594145.1 Candidatus Stercoripulliclostridium sp.
TAAAAAACCCCTTTTTTTATGATATATAAAATATATTATTAAATTAGTAATAAAAAGGCAATCATTTATATCGATATATATTTTTTTGATTAAAATAATTAACTTATAATTTATCCTTTTAGTCTAAAAACAAAGGCGAACCCGTCTCCTAAAGGAAACGGGTTCGTTTTTACTTTGTTTTGAGAGCCAATCAAGAACTAATTCGAACCTAAACTCATTATTGTAAATATAATATTGCTATGCTATAATTAATTGTATTTATAATAAACGTGTGACCTAAATAATTTTAGGAGTGGGTATGATAACTACTCCTAATTTGGTGTTTGTAGGGGATTGCACGAAGGAGAGTACTTATGATATTAGAAAACGGAAAAGGTAAATATATGGATATCGTTAAGTACGATAAAGAGATGGGTGAGTATCACTTGTCGGAAGAAGAGTTAAATAAGTTGAAAGGCAAATCTCTCATGGAGCAAGTTGATTGCTATAAGGCGATTGCGACAACGAGCCTAAGTTTTTATTCTTATGGAAAGGATGAAGGCGGTAGGTCGCATGGTTTTGAAAGGTCCTTTTGGGATGAGAGTGATATTGAAGGAATAATTGTTGATAACGGCATAATTGTTGGAGTAAAAGCAAAAAAGTTCTTGTATGGTTTATGCAACCTGTTCCCCGGTGAAACCATTAATACATATTCTGCTTGTGACGAAGACGGCACTGGTGGCAGAGATAGGGATGATTATCTAAAAATAGAGATAAAATAGTTGGAGAAAGCAAAAGCAAGGAGTTGAAAATGAAATTTTTAATCGTTGTTGATATGCAAGTGGACTTTATTAGCGGTAGTCTGGGTAGTGAACAAGCAAAGGCTATCGTGCCTTTTGTCGTTGAAAAAGTTAAAGAACATAACGGAGTTACGTTGTTTACGAGAGATACGCATGAAAGCGACTATTTGTCTACGCAAGAAGGTAGAAATCTTCCCGTAGAGCATTGCATTAAGAATACTGTGGGCTGGGAAATTTGCGATGAACTAAAGCCTTACGTTCAATGCGTAATAGATAAGCCCGTGTTTGGCTCAATGGAACTACCTAAAGTTATTGCAAGTTATGGGGTTGACGTCGAAGAGATAGAGTTGTGTGGGCTTTGCACGGATATATGTGTAATTTCCAATGCGATAATACTAAAATCCGCTTTCCCCGAAGCTAAAATAATAGTTGATGCAAAAAGTTCGGCGGGTGTAAGCCGAGAAAGTCATCTTAATGCTTTGAGTGCGATGCGTGCAGTACAAATAGAGATTAAAGAATAAAACGCAAGAAAAACAGAAAGTCAATTTCGTTTGAATATAAGGAGAAAATATGAAAAAGGTAATAAGATATGGCGTATTTGAAACCAATAGTTCGAGTTCTCACTCCGTAAGCTTGAAGTACAAGTCTGACAAAGAAGAGTGGAGAAAGTCTAAAGAAATTTGCTATGAAGAAAAAGAAATACGTTCCGCAAAAGAAAAGATGCTACTGGTTTGGGGTATTTTTACGGAAGAAAAATTCACAACACTTGATTGGGATATTCAAAATGCAGACGATATAGATGACGAAGATGAACGCAAAGAGTATCTTGAAGAAATGGAAGCAAGCAGACAAGAATACGTTAACATTAGAGAAACTCTCATTAGAGAGTGCAAAAAGGTACAACCCATAAATGAAGCGGAAGTTAGAAATCTTATGATAAAAGCGGAAAAAGAGCCGTGCCATCATCATCTATGTTGCAGATATTTTAATGAAGACTGTCTTGCTGATTGTACTTGTTGGTGTTCATGGGATAGTCTATATCACGACCTTGGTTTAAACTATAGAAAAGATAGCGTGGAAGATTTTGCGAGAGCGCTTTTTAATCCTAACGTGTACTTTTTGACGGAAGAAGGCTTTTACGGCGGTTATTGGTATATTGAAAAGAACATATTCTAATGGAACTTTTAAGCGAGTATAAAAACGGTAATTACTCCGTAAAATTATATAGCGACGGCACCAAAGAACTTTTTACCGACGATGATGAATTTATCGCCGAGTTTCCCGATAGCATAGACTTAAAGATAACTAACTATTGCGAACTTAATTGTCCTATGTGCCACGAAGAATCATCAGTTTATGGTGCGCACGCAAACCTGAACGAGAGTTTTATAAGTAAACTTCACGCAGGGACGGAGCTTGCGATAGGGGGTGGCAATCCATTTTCTCATCCCGAGTTAGAAACTTTTTTGAGAAGGCTAAAAGAGCAGGGCGTTATTGCTAATATCACCATAAACGAAAAGCATTTGGAACGCTACAAAAGCGTGATAGAAAAGTTTATTGCGGAAAAACTTATATATGGTTTAGGGATATCTCTTTCTACTTATGAAGATAGCACTTTTAAGTTTGCAAGAGAATACCCCAACGCAGTATTTCACGTCATATGTGGTGTCGCCGACCTTAAAAAACTGCTCAACAAGGGTGGCTCTAAATATAAACTTTTAATTTTAGGATACAAGCAAAAGGGACGTGGCGAAAAATATTTTTCTAACGATATTAAGGCTAAAATATCTGAGTTTTATCGTGCGTTACCCATTATATCTTCAAAATATGGTATTGTGAGCTTTGATAACTTAGCAATTAAGCAACTAAACGTCAAAAATCGTATTGCCGACGAAGTGTGGGAAGAGCGTTTTATGGGCGAAGATGGACAAAATACGATGTACGTGGACCTTGTAAAAAGAGAGTTTGCGGTAAGTTCGACGTCTTCCACAAGATATCCGCTGGAAAACAGAATAGAAGATATGTTTTCTAAAGTGCGAATTAAATAAATATTTATTTTTTGCTTATACTACGCTTATAAGGAGAGCGTATGAAAAAGAAAAAAGGCAGTAAGTGTGACCCGCTTGGCTCATATACGGGTGTAACTATTGATGGCGAAACGCCTACGCAAGATGCAGATGATTTATGAAAGAAGGACAAAGCGTCCTTCTTTTTATATTATGCGTTTGGCAGTTATAAAATAATTCCAGCGAGTTTGTGAAATCTGCTCGATTACGGCGTAATCGCTTGCAGTGTGGAGTATATAATTATTTCCTAAATATAATCCAACGTGTCTAATACGATTAATACCGGTTGCGTTGTATCCGTTTGCGTTTGTAAAGAACATAAGGTCGCCACGTTTTAATTCATTAACAGCAGTTCCTTGATAATATTGCTTTTTGCTCGTTACTTCTAGGAGATTGCCGTTTCCCTTGTAAAACATATACTGCATTAAGGCCGAGCAGTCATATTTACCGGGAACAAAATTATAGTTCAAAATGCCGTTACCCCAGTGATATCTTTCCGAGCCGTATACGTATGGATGACCTAGAAGGGTAAGACCTACGTCAATTACGCTTTCTATTTTATCATTTGATTTTTCTATTTTTACGATAGTTGCGTAATCTTTATGTACGTATGCTTTTTGCTCTTTATATATTGTGATATACCACTCGCCGGATTCTCCTTGCAAGGAGAGCATATCACCTTTATTTATGCTACCTAGTTTTTTTGAACTCGTACTAGCATTGCTTCTTACGTTAAGGCTATCAACCTTAGCACTCAAATAGTAGGCGTATTTTATACTTTGCGGTGGTTGTGGCACTATTTCTTCGTTTGGAACGTCCGGTTCAGGCGTTGGCGCTATAGGTGGCGGAACTTCTTCTTGTTCCGGCAAAACGGGTGTGTCTTGCAGTGGCGGTAAATTGTTTTCTACGTCCTTATTGCAAGCGGACAAAAGAACCGCACAAGATGAGATAGTTAACACAATCAAAAGAACTAAGAACTTTTTCATGAGTATATTTTAAGATACGTGTTTCATTAAGTCAACGCACAAAAAATGGCAAAAAGGGTGCTTTCCCTATTGAATTAGTAGGTATTATATGGTAAAATCAAGATATAAAATTTAAAGAGAGTAGATTATGAAAAAACTCAAAAAAAGGATAATTTCTTTGGTATTAATCGTTGCCTTTTTAGGTGTATTAGGTTTTGGTGCAGCAACGTTTGTAGGTTGCGGAGCGAACTTTCACGTTCACACTAAGGCAAAAGAAGGACAAGTTAAAGTTGCTTGTGTGGGCGACAGCATAACATATGGAATGAGCGTTATCAATTGGTTTGAAAACGTATATCCCGTAAAACTAGGCAAAATGCTGGGAGATGAGTATCACGTTCAAAACTTTGGCTTTAGCGGTAAAACGGCACAAGAGAACAACAAAGAATCCTATAGGGCGACAAAACTTTATGAAAAGAGCAAGGCCTATGCTCCCGATATCGTCATCCTTATGCTTGGCTCAAACGATAGCAAACCTTATAACTTTGAAGGCAAGGAAGCATTTAAGCAAGCGGAAAGAGAACTTATAGAAATATATTTGGGACTAGAAAGTAAACCACGTTTAATTCTTGCTACGGTAAATGCAGGTTTCTACGTACATGGTGCCAGTGAAGGCGATTATATGTATGACATTAACGGTGAAAACATTAACGTCATAAACGAAGCTGTAAAAGAGCTTGCAGAAGAATATAACCTTACGCTAGTAGATACCTATGAAATCACCAAAGACCATCCTGAGTGGTACAAGCTTGACGGCATCCACCCTGATAAAAATGGTCAACAAGCAATGGCAGAAGCCTTCTATCAAGCTGTTATAAGCGAAAAATAAAAGGGGTTAGATATGTTGGAGCACACTAAAGAAGCTTTAAATAACGTCAGAAGAATTTGGAGCGTCGGTAAATGGGTGTTTGAGTATGGCATGAATATATTGATGCTAATATATTTAAGCCTTGCTATAGCCTTTTCTCTTGGTAACGTAATAGTTAATTCGATTCTTCTTGGCATTACCACGTTGATACTAATAGCCACCATTATTTTTAGTCGCATTGAGCTTAATAAGAAAAGACGTACTATAACCATTAAACGCATACGTAAAACGACAAAGCATGCCCTAAAAGTAGGTAAAATACTTGTTAAGGCATATTCGCTTGGAGTCACTCTCTATGGTATGTTCATAGCAGCATCAATGGTTTCTCCAATCAATATAATAGTAACTACGTTGCTCATAATAATGTGGGTAATGACTGTTATTATGGAAGTATCCGGTATGCTAATAGACCTGTTGGGCGACTACTTGGTTAGCAGTATAAAAGAAGATTTCAAGTGGGCGTTAAGTGCAAAAAGTACCATAGAGACAAAACTATCCGAAGGCAAAGAATACGTTCAAGAAAAGTATGAAATGGGAAAGGAGTTTGCACAAGAGAAATACGAGCAAGGTAAAGAATATGCCCAAGGCGTAGTCGAGCAAGGAAAAACAAAGCTGGACGAAGCAAAAACAGCGGTACAAGAATTTTTCAAAAAGAATAAAAAAGCAGAATAGAAAAGATAGGAGCAAGTATGTTTTCAGAAGTAAAAAAGAATTTTGGTTTTGGTTGTATGAGATTGCCGACTACGAAACTGGGTGCAATTGATTATAAGGAACTAAACAAAATGGTTGATGCGTTCATCGACGCAGGGTTTAATTACTTTGATACCGCTCGTGGATATATGTTGATGCGTTCGGAAAGGGCATTAAAGAAATGCCTTACTTCTCGCTATAATAGAAACGAATACGTACTAACGGATAAATTATCAGGGGGCTTTTTCAAAAAACAAGAAGATATCAGACCGCTTTTTTCAAAGCAATTAAAGGCTTGTGGCGTAGAATATTTCGATTTTTATCTTATGCACGCTCAAGATGCCAAGGTTTATGATAAGTTTAAAAACTGCAAGGCATATGAAACAGCTTTTGAATTAAAAAATGAAGGTAAAATCAAGCACGTTGGATTATCTTTTCACGATAAGGCTGAAGTATTGGAAAAAATTCTTACCGAGTATCCGGAAATAGAAGTTGTACAAATACAATTTAACTATCTTGATTACGACGACCCATCCGTAGAAGGAAAGAAGTGTTACGACGTATGTAGGAAATTTAACAAGCCAATTATAGTAATGGAACCCGTAAAAGGCGGAAGTCTCGTAAGGCTTCCGGATGAAGCAAAGAAAGTGTTCGACGACCTTGGCGGCGGTTCATATGCAAGTTACGCAATAAGGTTTGCCTCGTCTTTTGAAGGTATATTTATGGTTCTTTCCGGCATGGGTAACATGCAAATGATGAACGATAACTTGAGCTATATGAAAGACTTTAAACCGATAACTCAAGAAGAACAAGATGCGATAAATAAAGTTAAACTCATATGCCGTAAGCAAAACGCTATACAATGTACCGGATGTAAATATTGCATTGACGGATGCCCTAAAAATATACCGATTCCCGATTTATTCGCTTGCCTTAATGACAAAAGGGCGAACAACACCTTTAATTCTAGCTATTATTACAGCATCCACGCTAAACGTGGTAAGGCAAGCGACTGCATAAAGTGTGGTAAATGCGAAGATGCTTGTCCGCAACACTTGGAAATAAGGAAACTTTTGGACGAAGTTAAAAAGGAGTTTGGAAAATAAAAAAGAGCCGTATGGCTCTTTTGCTTTATAGCTTTCCGTATAGCCAGCCTTTAATATAGGCGGAAATAGGGGAGATATCATAAAGCGGAGTGATTCCTAATTCTTTGTATTTTAACGTGCCTTCATACGAAATGGCGTTTTTTAATCCGGTCAAGTAGAGTTTGATGCCACGTTCTTTGCAATATTTGTAGAATTCAAGTGCAGCATCAGATGCCGTATCTATGGTTCCACTATGGAAGGAATCCAGTAGGACGTACTTGACGGTTTCTGGGAAACGTGGATATACCATGCCAACGTAAGGATATATGCGGAAAATAAAATTGCATTGCGGGCCGATGTTTAATCGTCCTGTGGGCTCAAAATCGCCTTCTAGGTCGATGAAATTGGTGTTTAGGACAAACTGCTCGTTCTCGTCAAAATAGCCGTAAGGCATGTCGTAAATGGAGTCTAGTCTATCGGTATAAACGTAGCCGGCACGAAGTCTGTTCGCTCTGTGGATAATGGTACGCTTGTCATAAGGATTTTTGTAAACGACGAATGCTCCACGCCCACGCTTTTGCTCTATGAATTTTATTGCACCCCTAAGATTATCAATTCCGTTGGCATCTGGGTGTTCAATCGGATGGTTTGAAGAAACAATGCAAATAGGTATGGTGTCGTTGCCTAATGCGTAGGTTAGAACGGACGATGAATATTGTAGCGTATCGGTGCCGTGCGTGACTATGATGCCGTCGTAACCATCGTTGATATTATCAAGTATGCAGTTTACCAAATCAACGTAATTTTTGCCCGTGTTGTTTTCTGAAAGAACTAGGTACGGCGTGCGTGTTTCGTAATCGAAATCTAAGCCGTATTTTTTGCGGTAAGTTTCCATAAGGATGGAAGGTTTTCCGCTGTCGATAGAGATACAATTTCCTTTGATGGTGCTACCGATGGTGCCACCTGCAAAAACTATTAGTATTTTCATATTGCTCCTTTCCGTGCTAAATTATATCATCACCAAAAAACATTGTCAACATAAGGGGTAAAATGCCGTTTGGTGCGTATACTGAAAACATGGATAAAGTTACTAGCACAAAGCTTTTTAAGTGGAACTGTATTTTATCGTTACTTGCTATATTGATTGTATCTGCGTTACAACACTTTTTGTACGACTTATTGCCAAACGTTTTTGTAGGAATTTTTGCTCCGAGAAATGAAAGTTTGGCAGAGCACGTTAAGATAGTGTTTTATCCGGTACTACTATGGTGGACGATAACTTTTCTTGTTTTTGAAAAAACGAAAGAGTTAAATATTATTAAGTGGTTTTCTTCTGCAAGCGTTGCTGTTTTGATTTCTATCTCCTTGGTAGTGTTGCTGTTTTGTACCCTTTTCTTTGGACTTTGGTTACCCATAGATAGTTTTCCGATTCATATAACAATGGAAGCATCAGCTATAGCCATATCTCAAACAATAGGCTTTCATATATATAAAAGGGGAAGAGAAAACAAAATTGCTCTTGGCATTTTGGTTGTTTTTGTTTTAGCTATTGCGGTCTTAATAGCAGTATTTTCCTATTATCCGCCCCATTTACCTGTTTTTATTTCCCCTTAAGGATTATCGTTAAAATAATTAATTTGTGCGATACTCACTTTCTATATTTACAATTGTAAATATATGTGTTAGAATTATTGTAATGAATTCACTTTGGAGGGAATCAAATGTCTAAAGAAGCAAATGGCGTAGCGATGGAGAGCCAAGAAAGACTTTCTTCTCGTAATCTTTGGTCATTTAGTTTGGGCGGTGTGGGCCGTGACTTGATGTACCAACTCTTTAACACCTATATGCTAACTTGCATTTTGTTAACGAAAGGCGTAAATACGGCTGAGTTTGCAATTGTCGGCGTAGTTATTATGTGTTGTCGTATATTCGATGCACTTAACGACCCGATTATGGGTTCTATTATTGAAATTACACGTACTAAATGGGGTAAGTTCAAACCATGGATAATGATAGGTGCGATATCAAACTCTATTGTTGTATTCCTAATGTTCTGGGTACCGCTAAAGGGCATGAGCTTCGTAATATTCTTTGCCATTATGTATATCATTTGGTCCATTACCTTCACGATGAACGACATTAGCTATTGGTCGATGCTTCCTTCTCTAACGTCTCACCATGCAGACAGAGATAAGCTTTCTTCCATTGCTAACATTTGTGCAGGTATTGGTGCCGGGCTAGCCACCATCATAGTTCCCACTCTTACTACCGGTGAACTAACTATTGGCGGAAGTGCAACTACAGCTTTCCCCGTGCTTGCGGTTGTTATTGGTCTCATCTTTATCGGTTGCCAATTTATGACTTGCGTTTGCGTTAAGGAAAAACCCTTGTCCCCGCTAGATCCCAATCGTCCCAAACAAAATCCTTTGAAGAAGATATTCAAGGTTCTAAAGGGCAACGACCAACTTCGTTGGACTGCTATCATAATGTTCATACACAACCTAGGTAGCTCTATTTTAGGTGGTCTTTCCACTTGGTACGTATATTTCCGTTTCGGATATGAAGGTGCACTTGTTTCTCTATTCGGTATTTTGACCGGTATTGCGGGTGCTATTTTGATTATTTATCCGCTACTTGCTAAGAAGTTTAATCGTAGACAAATTTCTAAGATTTGCTTGATTTTAATCTATATTGGCTACGGCGTTATGTTGATACTAGGTCTTGCAACCCAAAACATCCAAGAAAGTTGGGTATTCTATCCCATTGCTCTTTCCGGTGCGTTTTGGGCAATCGGCCAAGCAGTATTCTATCAAGTACAAACCATTACCATTGCTAACTCCGTTGAATACAACGAATGGAAAACCGGTGAACGTGAAGAAGGCATCATCTTCTCTATTCGCCCACTTGCAGCGAAGATGGGCTCCGCAGCTCAAATGGGCGTAGTTACCGTTATTCTATCGGTTCTAAAGATTGCAGATATTACCGATAAGATTTCCGAGCAAGAAAACCTTGCTAATATGGGAGAAATTACTGCGGAGGTTAAACTTGCAAATATCAATAATATCATTGCTCAAGTTCCTACCGAAATCACCACTTGGTTGTTGGTTTGCATGACTGTACTTCCCATGATAATTATGACTATTACCGTGGTGCTTTATCTAAAGAAGAGTAAGCTCGATGAAAACATGTATGAACGTATGCGTGCGGATATCGATGCAAGAAAAAACGGCATCAAGGAAGAAGAAGACCAAAAGGTAGTTGTACTCAAAAAGGTTAAACTATAAACTGCCGAGTTAAACTTAAGAAAAGTAATTAACCGGCAAGCGGAATCGCTTGTCGGTTAACTATGTATAGGAGAAGGATGAAATATCTATTTTTTGATATAGAGTGTAGTGATGGAAAACATGTTTGCAGTTTCGGTTACGTCTTGACCGACTGCAATTTTGTCATATTAGAAAAAGAAGATATTCTCATCAATCCGGAAGCTATTTTCCATACTGGTGCTTGGTCGAAGGCAAAGCGAGAGAAAAAGGAAAAAGATAGGGGTATTACGCTTGCATATCCCAAAGAGCAATTTTTAAAAGCCCCTAAGTTTGTTGAGTTCTATGATAGAATAAAGACGCTCCTTACAAACCCGGACGTCAAGGTTATAGGCTATGCGTGTGATAACGATGCTCGCTTTATAATATGGGCTACGGAGCGATATAAATTAGAACAGATAAATTACTGCCTATATGACGTCCAACGTGCGTATAGAGAGTATAAGGAGCTGACGTGCCAACCGGCATTGGAAAAAGCTCTGGAAGACTTGGGTGTAGAAGTAAACGAGCACGTGGCTCATCGTAGTGATGAAGACGCAGAAGTTACTATGCTTGTTGCAAAGAGCTTGGCGGAAAGACTCGGCGTAACGCTAGACGAGCTGTTTGAAAAATATCCTTCTTGCCAAGGCGAAGTTAGTGGCGGTAAGGTGGCTTTCAAAAAGGTTGAAGGAGCCGTTTGCTGTGGCGGTAGATATACCGGCACGAATTTGACGAGAAGAAACTACCAAATATTCCAGAGTCACGTTCGTAATACAAAGCCGTATAAAGGTGCAAGCCTACCACTCAAGAGCGAAAAAGTATGCTTTAGTACTGTTTTTGAAGACAAGCACTTTGCGGAAATGTTGGTGCTAATAGAGCTTATTTCCCACCAGGGCGGTAAGTGTGTTACAAGAGCGTCGGAAGCGACAATTTACGTAGAAGTAGAGTCGAACAAGACTTGCAGAAGGCTTCGTATAATTGATGAAAAAATCAAAAAGGGCAAACAAATTAAAAAACAAAGTATAGATGAGTTCCTAAAATACTTTAACCTTACCTACGCCGAACTCTTAGAGATGGGAGAAAAGTTCCGATTAAGCCACATTGGAAAAATATTAAAATAAGTATCGAATTGGTATCCTAAGATACAAGAAGCCCGCATTTGCGGGCTTCTTGCTTTAAGGAAGAGAGACAAAAGCAAAAAAACTATTCGATGGTAATTCCAAGTTTTTCCGGCTTTTTGGGTTGTTGTTTAGGAACCGTTACGGAAAGGATGCCGTTTTCATATTTGGCTTTAAGCTCACTTTCGTTTACGTCGCCAACGTAGTAACTGCGTGCACAATTTACGCTTCTTTCCTTGCGGATAACTTTTTCATTTTCGCCGATTGACTCCGTTCTTTCTGCTTTGATGGTGAGATATTTGTTTAGGTATTCTACGCTAATATCTTTTTTATCGTAGCCGGGAAGTTCTACTTCGATTAGGAACGCATCGTCCTTTTCGAAGATATCGGTTTTCATAAAATCAAACTTTTCGTAGTATGGCGTAAAGAGTGAATCGAAGGTGTCGTTAAAGAAATTTAACGGGTTCCAAGTTCTTGTTGATAGCGTTCTCATAATTTTCTCCTTTATCATATTATTTGCCAATTAGCAGTTTCCCCTATAGAGTGTTAGCACTCTCTGCTCTTGACTGCTAAATTATATCGTGAAATAAGGGTTTTGTCAATAGTTTGTGCAAAAATTTTTTAATTAAAATAAGATTAAAGAATTTTTTGTAGGTTTTTTTAATTGTAACACTATTACATAGTGTTGTATAATTTTACTATGAAAAAAATTTGGGAAAAGAAAATCATATTATTCGATTTAGATGGTACGATTACAGATTCATATCCTGCAATTACGTCGTCTTTTTTGTATGCAGCAAGCGATTATGGTATCTCTTTTAGTGAAGACGACCTTGCTAGCATTATTGGACCACCGCTCAAGGAAAGCTTTATGCGACTTTTGGGAGTAGATGGTTTTGAAAGTTGGGAACTAGTGAAGAAGTATCGTGAATTCTATAATGCCGGCGGTATTTTTGATTGCAAGGTTTATAGCGGTATGGAAGATTTGCTTTCGTCTTTAAATATGGCAGGGAAAACCTTGGTCGTCGCAACGTCCAAGCCGGAAGACCAAGCGGTTAGAGTATTAAGGCATTTTGGTCTCGATAAAGAATTTAAGCTAATAGTCGGAGATGATCAAGAGTGCACTCGTGCTAACAAAGAAGATATAATACAGCTCGTATTGGAAAAGCTTGGAAAGCCTAATGCTGATGACGTCGTAATGATAGGCGATAGACGGTATGACGTTACGGGAGCAAAAAAGTTTTCCATAACCGCAGTCGGCGTAACCTTTGGTTATGGTGGCATGAAAGAGCTAATGGAAAGCGGAGCGGACTACATTGTAAATAACGTAAAAGAATTAAAGGAGCTACTTCTTGATGAAAAAATTTAAGGTTGAAGGCCATTTGCACTTAAAAGGTAATAGTTGGTGCGGGAAGACCGAGCCTAGCGATATAGTTAAAATATATAAGGAAAAAGGATATGATGCAATCATCGTAACCAATCACTTTAACGTGTGCTTATATAATGATTATTTCAAAGGAACGGATGAAGAAAAGCTTGACCAATTTTTTAAGGCGTTTAATGAGTTAAAGGCGAATTCCAACGGACTTAAAGTTTATTTTGGCGTAGAGTTTGCTCTTGGCGAAGACCACTACAATCTTCCTCTTAGAAAGAAGTGCGTGGAGCTGTTAGTATATGGCATAACTCCGGATGAGTTTAGAGAATATGGAATAAAAATTATCTCTATGGATTATAAAGAGTTCAAAGCTCTTGCGGAAGAAAAAGGTTGGCTCGTTTTCCAAGCACATCCGTTTAGGGAGAGAACCAAGAGAGTTGCTCTGGATTGCATAGACGGAGTGGAAACCTATAATGGTAATCCAAGGCACGTTAATAGGAACCTTAGGGCACAAGCATATTGCAAGCATCATAAGTTGCTGGAAGTGGTTGGCTCCGATTTTCATGTACCCCACGACGTTAGTTCGGCTATGATGTTTTATGAACTACCAGAAGACGAGAAACGTTTAGTTTCGGTACTCAAAGAACATAAGTTTGATACCCTAAAAGGCAAAAGGTCGATAAGAAAATAAAACATGAACACCTTTAAAATAGCGAATTACAGACCGATAGTGATTGCCGCAGTAACCTTGGCGTTAGGTATTTTTCTAGCCGGGTTAAGTGCAAATAATGCTATCGGTTTTTTCGTTTTGCTAGGCGTTGTTATTGTAATTGCGATAGCTTCGTTTTTCTTAAAGTTTAAATCTCTAAAGATAGGGGCAATATTTCTACTTTTGGGTTTCATTATAATGAGCATAACGGTAGGGGTGAAAACTGCTCCTGTGTTAAACATGGAAAACGCCTATTTTGAAGGTAGGGTACAAAACGTCACTAAAGCTACGACCGAGACGAAACGGTACGTTATAAGTGACGTCAAACTTTTGGGTGAAGAGTTAAATGGTAAGCTAATTTTAGACGTCAAAGACGATTTGGAAATAGGGGAGAGTATAGGTGTAATCGGAACGTTTACCACTATAGAATTCGACCCACTCGATAGTTATTCCGTTTCTAAATACACGGAAAACGTAAGGTATTCTTCCCGCTCGGAAGACGTAATAAAACTTGGTGGAAGCAAGAAAACGTTTATTGAGAAAATTAGGATAAAGGTACGCAAGCTGTATCTCGAAAACATGGGAGAAGAAGGTGCAATAGCACTAGGGTTGGTTTTTGGCGATACGTCGTATATAGACTATGATACGGAAAGCGATATGCGAGCAAGCGGGCTCAGTCATTTGTTTTCTGTTTCGGGCTTGCACGTTGGGTTTATGTCAAGCATAATATTTATGCTATTTCTAATTTTCAAGGTAGAAAAGAAGAAATCTCTTGTTTGGGTGTCGCTTATTTTATTCGCATACGGATTATTAACCGGCTTTCCGGTAGGCGTAGTACGTGCGTCCATCATGTGCATTTTAGCACTAATTGCAGAAATACAACTCGTTAGATACGACCCGTTAAACGGTCTCGCCATGGCTGTAATAATACTGCTTTTAATAAATCCGCTAGATTTGTTTTCCGTGAGTTTCCTTCTTAGCGTTGGAGCGATGTTTGGCATAATTTGTTTTTCTTGGTCGATGACTAACTTATATAAAGGCGATAATTGGATTGTAAGAAAGCTTACGAGTGCCGTTTCTGTATCGCTTGCAAGCAACGCCTTCGTGTTCCCGATATCTTGCTACTTTTTCGGTAGCTTCTCTCTTTATTTCGTGGTCGCTAACGTGCTTTTGGTTCCCATTGCATCCGTGGTATATACGCTCTTGGTTCCAGTAACCTTGCTTGCACTAATAATAGAGCCTTTAGGTATCCTAATGCTACCACTTAGTATGCCATTATTGAGTATAAGTAGTATCACGTCGCTTATAGCACAATTGCCTTTGGGTACGCTTTCTTTAAGTATGCCTATGGCTGCATCGCTACTATTTTCCTTTGGCATGGTTGTGCTTTCTAAGTTCTATATGGGCAGCAAATACTCAAAAATCGTGCTTTCCGTGCTATCTTTTATTACGTGCGTGCTTATAATTTTCTTATTTTAGTTGTAAAATATATTTAAGTGTAGTATAATCACATTATGGCAGTACCCCAAAAGGCTTTAAAAGGAGTCAATTTCAGCATAAATACCATGAACGGAAATGCGTTCTTGTTAACGGGTGACGACCTTTATTGGCGTGACTACGTTATTAACGCAATTCTTTCGCTTGTTCCCGAGCAAGAAAGGGAGTTTAGCTACCACTCTTTTAGCGACGTAAAGTCTATTGAAGAAGTGGAGTCTGCCTTTACTTCAACGGGATTTTTTGGCGGAAAGAGTATTGTTCACGTTTCCGGTTATGGCGTCAAAAAAGGGGCTAAGGGCGAGAGCAAGGTAGCGGAAAGAGAAAAGAAGATTTTTGAAGAAGTAGTTACTGGGCTTGATGAAAACACCGTGCTGGTTTTTTCCAACTCCCATTTACCTGCCGGACTTTCAAAATACTTTATAGAAATCGATTGCTCTAAGTTGGAGTTTGCACTATTACGAGATTATATCCCGAAACTCATAGCTCCAAAGAAAATAGATGGAAACGCTATGTATACGCTGGTAGAATATTGCAATCGAGATATGGCCAGAATATCTCTTGAGCTGGAAAAACTCGTTGCATATATGGGTACTAAGCAAGTCATTTCTGCGGAAATGGTAGAAGGGCTAGTTGCAAATACCGTGGAAAACGAAATTTATGAACTAGCCAATGCACTTGCCGACAAGAATAAAGTTAAGGCAATGGGATTGTTCGATAGATTCGTAGAAAAAGGCGTAGCCTTTTCTCTAATACTTGCTACTTTAGTCGGTCAATATCGTAGGCTACTTCATTGTGCGTTATCGACAAAGAGCGATGCCGAACTTGCCGAAGATTTAAAAGTTAAAGAGTGGGCGATAAAAAGAACCAGAGAAACGGCTTCTCGCTATGGTAAAGCAACCCTAAAGGCTTGTCTTGATGACCTGGTTGATGCCGAATATGCCTTTAAGAGTGGGCTTATGCTGGAAGAAACGGCAGTAAGAACCGCAATGGCAAAGCTGGTTACTAAATAGGAGAAATTATGATAGAAAAAATCTTTGAAAAACTAAATAAAATACCTTCTTGGGTTGCAGTAATAGCAGTTCTTTTGGGTTGTTTGGTTTCGGCTGTACCCAGCGTGCTTAATACGGAACCGCTTATTGCCGAAATAAATTCTATTCTTCAATCTACTGGTGAAATACAATATCAAGCTACCGCAACTCCCGGATTTAAGTATCTTGTCGGCGTGGTTGTATTTGCAGGTAACTGGTTGATTTTTGAAGTTGTAGCACAACTTTTGTTTAGCTGGGCGGTATCGTCTAGATATACCAATCGTGGCAAGAAATACTTTTTGACTTCTGCAAGATATGCTTATGGGGTCATAAGACTTATTTACGGCCTATATTCGCTTCTTTCCGTATTTGCACCTAACGTTTTCTATTATAGTGCCGACGTCGTTATTTTCATAGTGAGAACGGCTGTTATAACGGCATTGTATTTAGGAATAAGGAAAGAGTGCCTAAACGATAAATTCGTATTCAACTGCTACAATAGATTGTACTTTATATACTTTGTATATAATGGAGCAACTTGGTTGCTTGAGTTATTCACCGGAGTACTTGCAGAGCAAATTGACGTTGGTGCAGTAATCTATTCTGCAGTAATGGTTGCTCTCGTTGGCGGTGTGGCACTTGCTCTATATTTTACCGTTTATAAGAAGCTCAAGAAGGAGCAAGAAGAAGCAAGAAAAATGATAATACTTCCCCCCATCAATAACGGTGGTGACGATAGTGAAATTTTTAGGGGCTACGGACTGTAGTTTCAAGGGAGATAAGGATGATACTTGCATATAGTTTTACTTTGAAGAGTATCGTAGATTTGATTGCAGTAATAATGTTACTTGCAATCATTTTCGCTTTCTTTATGACGAAAAAGAGCATCAAATTAACCGTAATTTATTCGGTTATTGCGTTGTTCTATGCAGCGATGGTGCTTTTGGACGAGTTGTTCTATATACCGATAGCTAGAGCTGTTGCCGGTATGATAGCAATAATTTCCATCGTCGTACTAGCGGTTGTATATCAATCGGATTTGAAAGTTGCGTTCTTTAATCTTACTAAAAACTATGATAAAAACGCTCTCGTTGATAACGACCTTAGCGATGAAGAATTAAGAAAGGCCGTTGATGAAATTATTAGAGCATGCCAATCTATGTCTAAGACGAGAACCGGTGCCTTGATTGTTATTGCTCCTACGTCGATTGCAACGCACGTTTTGGAAACCGGTGTACCGCTAGAAGCATTGGTTTCAAGCACGCTCCTAGAAGCAATTTTTAATACCCAAACCCAATTCCATGACGGTGCCGTAATCGTAAAGGGAAATAAGGTTCTTGCAGCAGGATGCTTCCTACCCCTTTCTCAAAGTCAAACGGTTGCCAAGAACTTGGGAACTCGTCATAGAGCAGGTATAGGCATTACCGAAGAAACCGATATGTTAACGATAATCGTTTCCGAAGAAACTGGAATCATATCTATTGCAAAGCATGGTGAATTAAGACGCTTTGTTACGCCGGATAGATTGCGTGATATTTTGCATGAAACCCTAAAGATTAGCCCCCAAACTCGTTCCAGAAGTATCAAATAGGAGTGCTTATGAGTACCGTTAGGATACCCAAAATACTAATACCTAACCAAAAAGTCGACCCGGTAAAATGGGCGACTATTGCTTGTGACCAGTTTTGTGCTCGTCCTAAGTATTGGGAAGAATTGGAAAAAACGGTAGGTGATGCACCTTCTACGTTAAGAATTACTTGCCCGGAAATCTATATAAATAAAGGTAACCTGGAAGAGCGTATTATGGGCGTTCAAAAGGAAATGGGTAAATACCTGGAAGAAGGCTTGTTCGAAGAATACGAGAACTTTGTTTTGGTAGAAAGAGAAGTAGAGAACGGTCGCAAGAGAGTCGGGGTAATGATAGCTATCGACTTGGATGCGTATAACTGGGAAAGAGTGAGAGTGCCGATTAGAGCGACGGAAGGTACGCTTGTGGAGAGATTGCCGGTTAGAATAAAAATAAGAAAGGGTGCTCCGCTTGAATTGCCACACGCTATAATTCTTATAGATAATCCGGAAAAGAACATAATAGAGCCTATTTATGAAAACAAGGATGAGCTCGAAAAGCTATATGACTTTGAGCTCAATATGGGTGGTGGACACGTTGCCGGCTATAAAATTGATGATTGTCAATCCATTATAGAAAAGCTAAACGGTCTTTTAGATGCCGACGTACAAGTTAAAAAGTACGGCATTGATGCAGGTATACAATTTGCCGTCGGTGATGGCAACCACTCTATTGCAACTGCAAAAGTTATGTGGGAAGAATTAAAGAAAACGCTCACGGAAGAAGAAAGGGAAAATCATCCTGCTAGGTTTATGCTAGTGGAAATGGTAAACCTATATGGCGAAGGCATGGATTTTAAGCCCATACATCGCCTAATATATAATCCCACCCCGGATTTCATAAGCGGACTAAAGGCTACGCTAAGCGGTGAAAATCAGCTAAAGATAGTCACAAATAGTGGTGTTAGTTACGTAGATTGTCCTAGCAAAGCAAGTTTGACTATTAGCGGGGTACAAAACTATATTGAGAGTTATCTAAAAGAAAATCCGCAAGTGGAAGTGGAATACGTACATAATGAAGAACACTTGCTGGATGCTCTCAAGGAGTGTGACGGAATAGGTATAGTGATGCCGGATTTCCCCAACTCCGAACTTGTAAATTTCGTAGTAAACGTAGGTAATTTACCTAAAAAGGCTTTCTCAATAGGAGAGCCCGAACACAAAAGATATTACCTTGAGTGTAAATCCATAATCTAGCGAGGTGTAAAATGAAAGTATGTAAATTTGGTGGCACTTCAATGGCAACCGTAGCATCTATTTTGAACGTAAAGTCCATTATAGAAAGTGATAGTGAAAGAAAGTACGTTATCGTATCTGCTCCCGGAAAACGTTTTTCCAGTGATATAAAAATAACGGATTTGCTTTATAGTGCATATCAAGAAAAGTTTGAAACAGGTGCTTGTTCTCATAATATGGCACTAATTCGTGCTCGTTTTGTTGATTTGGCAAAAGAACTTAACGTTAACGTTGATATGAATAAATATATCGATGAAGTAGAAGAAGGTATTTTGAAGTCTACTTCTGCCGATTATGCAGCAAGCCGTGGTGAATATTTAAGTGCTGTTATAATGAGTGCCGTTCTCGGATTCGATATGCTTGATGCAGGCGACGTAATTAAGTTTAAGCACGATGGAACGTTTGATAGTGAACTTACGAACGATTTGGTTAAAAAGTATGCAGGAACGACCAAAGGCATCGTAATTCCCGGTTTCTATGGCAGAATGCCCGATAAGACCATTAAGACCTTTACTCGTGGCGGTTCAGACTTTACCGGTGCTATAATTGCTCGTGGCGTAGGAGCTAGCGTTTATGAAAACTGGACGGACGTTAACGGCTTCCTAGTAACCGACCCCCGTTTGGTAGATAAACCCAAGCACATTGCGGTTTTGAGTTACGAAGAACTAAGAGAACTTTCATATATGGGTGCAGGCGTACTTCATCCCGATTCAATATTCCCCGTTCAAATAGACAAAATTCCGATTAATATTAGGAATACTTTCGAACCCGACCACAAGGGAACTATGATACTTTATTCTACCCAAGGCTATGATATCCCCAAGGTAACCGGTATCGCAGGTAGAAAAGGAAATACAACCATTTCTTTAAAGAAGGCTATGATGAACGCAGAAATCGGTTTCTGCCGTAAAGTTTTGAGTGTTTTGGAAAGAAATGGCATGTCTGTTGAACACGTTCCTACCGGCATTGATACTATGAGCATAGTTCTTTCCGATGCAGGTCTTAAGGGCGTTGATGAAAATAAGCTTATCGACGACATTAGGGGAGCGGTAAATCCCGACCACATTGAAATTACTCACTCACTTGCTCTAATCGCAGTAGTAGGACATGGTATGGCAAATAGCCGTGGTGTTGCAGCAACGCTCTTTAACGCACTTTATAAGGCCGGCATTAACGTAAGAATGATTGACCAAGGCTCAAGCGAACTTAATATAATAGTTGGCGTAGAAGAAAAGGATTACAATGATGCTATAAGAGCAATCTATAACGCATTTTTTGGAAAATAATATAATAAATAATATGTAAAAAGAAAAGTCTCGCAGTTGCGAGACTTTTTTATTTTAGTTTTCGATTAATACGTCGTGCAAAAGCTTATAAAACTCGGGAGCCTTGTTGTTCCAACTATTCTTTACAGCGATAGCGAGTGCTCTGCTTTCTACCGTCATCTTTAGGTCTACGATAACTTTGGTCATATCTTGAATTTTTAGTGCGACCGTAAAGCTACCGTCTTCGTTACGGAAGTAGTCGGAAGTGAACTCTTGGCGTTTTCTATAGGAAAGACGATTTTCTTTTAGGAAATCCTTAATTTCATTTTGTAGTGATAGGGGAATATCTTTGTAAAAATACGCAAGGCAGTTTCTACCATCGGTCGTAATAGAAAGAAGTGGGCTGTTTGAACCGGGAACGGAAGTCTTGGTTACAAAGGCACTAATCGTCAATTCATTGATGACTTGTTTGCAATAGAGATAGGGCATCCAAGTATTATCGACACAACAAAGAGAGAGAAACAATTCTTCCGCAATAGGCATTTCGAATTTCTCTAATATGAACAAAACTAATAGTTTATTGTTGGTGCTTTCGTCGTTCATTTTTCTTCCTTCTCAAGTGTGCGGTCTAAATTATATCACAACAAAAAAGATTTTTGTTTGTTAAAAATTAAAACCCCTTAGAAAATTTTTTCCAAGGGGCTTTTTGAATCTATATATTGTGGTGTGGATAACTAAAAATCACAAGCCGTTTTAGTGTATGTTAAAAGCAGGTGTTTTCGTATAAACGCAAGAAGAATCTGGTACCTAGCTCTAAGCTTTCTACACTTTGGCGTTCGTTGATTCCATGTATTCTTGCTCCGTCTTCAATGGTCTTTTCGAAAGGAGTAAAACGATATACGCAATTAGTTAGGTTATAGTAATGTTTTGCATCCGATGCAGCAATGAAGGGATAAGGAGCAGCAATATATCCACTGAAAACTTCGCCAATGGTTTGCTGTAGGTCCTTGAAGGCCTTGGTATTGATATCGCTTACGGGACTCGGGTCGATGGAGCCTTCAAGCATAGAGATTTTAACGTGTTTTCCTGCTACCTTTTGTATGTAATCCTTTACTTCTTCTACTGTTTCACCGGTATTAATACGGCTGTTTACCGTGCCGACTGCAACCGGAGCAAGGGTATTCGGAGTGTGGGCACCTTTGGTTTGGGTAGGAGCGAGAGTGGTACGCATCAATCCGTTTGTAAATGGGCTAACCAACGTTAAAACGAGTTTTAGTACGGGAGAAAGGATATCTCTATTAACTAATGCCAACTTAAATCCGAAGTTCATGTGGGGAGCAATAGTTTTAAACATATCTTTTGTGGGTTTAGTCCAGTAGGCACGTCTCTTTTTCTTTTCGATTTTGTAGAGTGCTTCACTAAGAAGACCTACGGAAGTGCGTCTATCGGGAGCGGAACTATGTCCACCGTCTTTTTCTACTTCCAAGATATAGTCAGCATATCCTTTTTCGCAGGTACCGATTAGGGCTATTTTATTATTTATACCCAGCATTTTTCCATCTAGGATGGTACCGCCTTCATCGAGAACATATTCTAGTTTTACGCCGTTCGATTCAAGGTATTTGCTAATTTCCAAAGCACCATAGGTACCCCTAAGTTCTTCATCATGACCAAAGCAGAAAAGTATGGTACGCTTGGGGTAGCGTCCGTCTTCAAGAAGAAGTTCAAGTCCTTCAAGAGCGACAATCATTTGTGATTTCATATCTTGTGAGCCCCTGCCGTAAATATAGCCGTCTTTTATAGAACCGCTAAATGGGGGAACTTCCCAGCCTTCTTCGGGTGCCGGAACTACGTCTTGGTGAGCAAGTATTGCACAGGGAAGCAAACTTTCATCGCTACCTTTTATAGTGTATATTACGGCATACTTGTTGATGTTTTTCTTTTCGGCGACCGCCATGATTTTGGGATAGCATTTTTCTAGGTATTCTTGATACTTATAGAAAATGCTACCGTCTACGTCGTTATTTGGAAGAGTGACGGTGGGTATTTGAACGGCACCTACAAGGTGGTCTGCAACTCTTTGTAGGTCTACGTCGTGTGGGACGTAGTTGCGGTCTTCCAGTTTAGGCTTTCTGGTAAGGAGTGTTCTTATTACCATAAAAGCGATTAATGCGACAAACAATCCTAAAATGCTGTAACCAATAATTTCGGGCATGTTTTTAATCTCCTTAAAAGTTATTTGCATTATACAACCGATTGTATAAAAAATCAATAGGGGGAGAATAAAAGGTATAAAAATATAAGCCAAATAAAAAATAGACAGACCACCTTTAAAAAAGGCTAAAATTCGACAAAATATCGTGAATAAAAAATACTCCGGTTTATAAAACGGCGTAAAAGTGGATAAAACGGCGATTTTTGTCGGCTTTTGAGAGCTCGACGTAGATAATGGGGTAGTTATCCACAATTTTGCTGGAAGTTATCCACAAAAATAGTGTGTTGTCCACAGCTTTGGGGTGGAAAAGTGTTAAGAAGAGCGAAGATGACGCTTTTGGATGGCCAAAACGGAACTTTTAATAGCGTTTAGGACACCATTTTGATATAAAAATAAAAGATGCGTTTTTCTATTAAAAACTTGCTTTTTCGACGCTTAATTTTAATAGTGTCAGAAAAAGGTGAAAACGACGCCAAAAAGGCAAAAAATTAACGTCGGGTACTCTAAAGTAATTTCGCTAGCATAATATGACAAAATTTAACCGGATATAGTAAAAAATAAGTATATTATATTAATATAATATTTCAATCAAAATTGACAATACGCACGTGCGTGTAGTAAAATATAGGTACGAAAGGAGATAGTATTATGCATATTTCAAGAGCTTTTTTTAAGTTGAGCGATTTAGTAAATCATCCTTTAAGGAATTATAAACGTTATCCCGGTGTTATAGTGGAGAAAAATTTACGCTATTCAATGGCACACAAACTAGATAACAAATTTGACGTATACTATTGTCCTAGTGCTAAAAAAGGTCTGTATCCGGTTCTTTTTAACATCCACGGCGGTGGATTCGTTCGTGGCGGAAAAGAATATCGTTCCGGAATAGCAAAACGTTTTGCGTCTAAAGGATGGTTTGTGGTAAACATAGATTACCGTCTTGCTCCATACGGCACCTTCCCGGCAGCGACGGAAGACAGCATCCTTGCACTCAATTACGTTAATGCATTAAAAGACATATATGACCTGGACCTTAACAAAATTGTAATCACGGGAGATTCTGCCGGCGGATATTATGCTTCCCATTTGGTAGCTACAATATATTCGGAGAGATTGAGAACGTCGCTTGGACTTCCGGAATATAAAGGTGTAAAACCACGTGGATTAATGCCTTTTTGTGCTCCGTTCGACGTAATAAAATGCTTTACAGCTCCAACGCCCTTCGATATAAGCGTAGATATTACCAACTGCGTTTTTGGTACGCACTATCGTGATAATCAAATACCTAGCGAGTTCCCATTTGCAGACGAAGACGTTAATATTTTGAAGAACGTCAACGCAGATTGGTGCGAGTGTTTAATAATTGCCGCTCAAAACGATAGCTTCTGTGGCGGGCAAATAGAAGATATGTTAATAGCTCTAGAAAAAGCAGGGGTTAAATATGATTATTTTATAGCAAGAGCCCGTGGAGACGGACATTGTTCCCACTTATTACCCTTCATGAAAGGAACTCCGGCAATAATGGCTAAAGCCGATGAGTTCTTAGAAAAAATTATGGCAGAATGATTAAAGTTTAATAAAACTTTAATGTAGCCAAGGTAAAATTTTACAAGTAAAAAAAATATAAGGAATATTATAATGGCAAGAGCAAGAGTCAAAAAAGAAGGCTTGGAAGAAGAACCTTTTAAGATAGATTTTAAAAGCATATCTTTTAAAGAGTTCTTTTCTTGTATAAAGGGGTACGTTGTGCCTACTTTATTGTCGCCTTTTTTCATCGTTTTAGAAGTAATTTTAGAAGTTTTTATACCAAAGGTAATGCAAACGCTCATCGATGAAGGAATCGGCAACGGCGTTACCGCTCCCAATATGACAGTCGTTTGGACGCAAGGTGCAATTATGTTAGCACTTGCTTTTGGGGCACTTGTAACCGGCGTATTGTCCGCACGTTTTGCCGCAATAGCATCACAAGGCTTTGGTAGAAATCTTCGTAAGAAATTATTTGATGCAGTACAAAGTTTCAGTTTTAGAAACGTTGATAAATTCTCACACGGTTCTTTGATTACCCGTTTGACGACGGACGTAACGTTTATACAAAACACGTTTATGATGTTAATTCGTATAGCTTTCCGTTCGCCCGTAATGTTCCTTTTTAGCATTTCTATGTCGCTAAGCATCAATTGGAAACTAAGCTTGATATTCGTAAGTATTGCCCCCGTAATGATTATTGCAATTGCAATAGTAGGCATGATAGTTTTCCCGCTTTTCGGCAAGATGTTCAAAAAGTTTGATAACATGAATAGCCGTTTGCAAGAAAACCTAAGAGCGATTAGAGTAGTAAAGGCGTTCGTAAGAGAAAACCACGAAACAGAAGCTTTCCGCAAAACTGCAGCCGATATACAAAGGGCACAAATTAGAGCAGAAAGAGTTATGGTATATTCACAGCCTATGGTACAACTTTGCATGTACGTTTGCATGGTCTGCGTAGTATGGTTTGGCGGTGGTATGGTTCTAAAAGGAACGGGCATGACGCTAGGCGAACTCAACACCTTTATTTCTTATAATAACCAAATACTAATGTCGCTACTTATGGTAGCAATAACGTTTGTAAACGTCTTTATGACGATGCAATCTGCAACTCGTACTTCGGAAGTTCTTTCTGAGCATGCAGACATTAACGACGACCATGCTGATGCAACTAAGGAAGTATTGGACGGCTCCATATCTTTTGAAAACGTAAGCTTTGGTTATTCTAAAGGCAAAGAGAAATACGTTCTAAAGAACATTAACCTAGAGATAGGTGCAGGCGAGACCATAGGTATAATTGGTGGTACCGGTTCAAGTAAATCCACGCTAGTTCAACTTATACCAAGACTTTATGACGTTTCTGAAGGTAGCGTAAAGGTTGGTGGAGTGGATATAAGAGACTATAAGATACACACCTTGCGTGATAGCGTAGCTATGGTATTACAAAAGAACGTTCTCTTTAGCGGAACCATAATGGAGAATTTGAAGTGGGGCGATGCAAATGCCACGGAAGAAGAAATAATTGCCGCATGTAAAGTTGCTCAAGCACATGATTTTATCACCGGTTTCCCTGCCGGTTACCAAACGGATTTGGGACAAGGTGGCGTAAACGTTTCCGGTGGCCAAAAGCAACGTTTATGTATCGCAAGAGCGTTAATTAAGAAACCCAAAATAATGATTTTGGACGATTCTACGTCGGCTGTAGATACCGCAACAGATGCTCGTATACGTCGTGCGTTTAGAGAAGAACTAAAGGGAACGACGGTGCTAATTATTGCCCAACGCATATCATCTATTAGTGATTGCGATAAGATAATAGTTATGGATAAGGGCGAAATAATTGCCGTTGGCACGCATGAAGAATTATACGAAACTTCGGACGTATATCGTGAAATTTGTATTTCTCAACAAAAGGGGGTGGAGTAATATGCCAAAACCCGCAATGAAGAAAATGGAAAAACCGAAGAATCCAATAAAGACCTTCAAGAAACTATTTGGATACGTTGGAAAATATAAGTGGCAACTTCTTATAGTCGTTTTAGCGACCATCGGTTCCGTTGGTGCAAACCTAGGCGGTACCTATATGCTACAAGGAGCTCTTTCTATAATAGAAGGATACGACCCCACCTTATATACGATTGAAGAAACGCTGGCCAAATTAGGTTCGCAAATAGCCATCATAATAGCTATATATATTGTTGGTATTGTAAGTGCAGTTTTAAGCAGTCGCTTGGTTCTTAATATTCAAACGGGTACTCTTCGTGCTTTCCGTGAAGGTATGTTCGAAAAGATGGAAAAACTTCCCATCAAGTATTTCGATACCCGCACTAACGGCGAAATAATGGCTCGTTATACAACGGATACGGATGCCATTAGAGAAATGATATCCAATGGTATTCCGTCTATTATAAACTCTACGCTAACGATAGTAGGTGCCTTTACGGTTATGCTAATTTTTAGCCCGCTATTGACGTTGTTTGTAATAGGCATGCTTATCGTTATGCTGATTGCAGTTACCATTGTTGGTGGCAAAGGTTCCAAATACTTTATCAAGCAACAATCGTCGCTCGCATCAGTAAACGGATATATCGAAGAATATATAAGCGGACAAAAAGTAGTACAAGTTTTCTGCCGTGAAGACAAGGTAAAAGAAGGATTTGCAGAACTTAACGACGACCTATGCAAGACGGCTACGAGTGCACAATCGTTTGCTCATATTCTTATGCCGATAATGGGTAACTTGAGCTATATTAACTACGTGGTTACAGCTGTAGTAGGAGCGATACTTGTTGTTAACGGAAAGATGGACGGCATAGCAACGTTAATACCTTTCCTTAACCTATCAAGGCAATTTTCCATGCCACTTACCCAAATTTCACAACAGTTTAACGGCATCTTAAGTGCACTTGCAGGTGCTGAAAGAATTTTTGCGTTAATGGAAGAAACACCCGAAACCGATGAAGGATACGTCACTCTTGTTAACGCTCATGTTGATGAAAACGGAGTTATAACCGAGTGTGAAGAAAGGACCGGACATTGGGCTTGGAAACACTTCCATAAAGCAGACGGAACTACCACGTACGTTGAACTAAAGGGTGCGGTAGAATTCGAAAACGTTACCTTTGGTTACGAAGAAAATAAGACGGTACTCAAGAACGTGTCTTTGTATGCAAAGCCCGGTCAAAAGATAGCTCTAGTAGGTTCTACGGGTGCAGGTAAAACCACCATCACCAACCTTATAAATCGTTTCTACGACGTACCGGATGGCAAGATTAGATATGATGGCATAAACATCAATAAAATAAAGAAAGACGATTTACGTCGTTCGCTTGCTATGGTATTACAAGATACTCACTTATTCACGGGAACGGTACGAGAAAATATTCGTTATGGTAACCTAAACGCAACAGATGCACAAATTGAAGAAGCTGCACGCTTAGCTAATGCACATAACTTTATAATGCTAATGCCGGATGGATACGATACCGTCATAAATGCAGACGGCTCTAATCTTTCCCAAGGTCAAAGGCAATTGCTTGCTATCGCTCGTGCAGCGGTAGCCGACCCGCCGGTACTAATTTTGGACGAAGCAACCAGCTCTATAGATACACGTACAGAAGCACTAATCGAGCAAGGTATGGATAAGCTGATGGAAGGCAGAACGGTTTTCGTAATTGCCCATAGACTTTCTACCGTTAGAAATGCAAATGCAATAATGGTAATTGAGCAAGGAGAAATCATAGAGCGTGGTAATCACGACCAGTTGATAGAAAAGAAAGGCAGATACTATCAACTTTATAACGGAATGTTTGAACTTAGCTAAACGTTCTAGCTTTATGGAAACGCACTCGTTAGAGTGCGTTTTTTGTTTTTCACGCTATTGACGGGTTAGCATATATATGCTAAAATTAAAAAAAGACGTAGTGTAGGAGACTAAAAAAGATGAAAAGAAAACTTTTGTTTATTGCAATAGCCGTTTGTTTATTATTGACGATATTGCTTACCGGCTGTAGCTTTTTTGGTGGCGGGGAAGAAAAAGAGTACAAGCTTATTTTCGTCGGAACGAGTATTCCGTCTTCACCCATTGTTGACGGCGTTATAACCCTTCCGCAAAAACCTACTAAAGAAGGGTACGTTTTCGATGGTTGGTACGTTGATAGTGCATGCACTATTTTGTTTGACCAAAAATATTTGGATGAAAATCCAATCACCGGCGACATACGTTTGTATCATAGATGGGTAGAAGAAGGCTCAAACGACGAAGTCGGATCGTAGCCATGTCGT
>JAZNYA010000134.1:0-10489 GCA_045594145.1 Candidatus Stercoripulliclostridium sp.
GGATCACAGCCGTGGTCTGCTGTTATTATCAAAACGTCTTCGTCTCTCATCTTGGGTAAAAATTCGCCAAGAAGCGAATCGAATTCCGAAAGGGCGTTTGCATAACCGCTAACGTCGTTTCGGTGCCCAAACTTCATATCAAAGTCTACCAAATTGACAAAACACAATCCACTAAAGTCCCTATCTTGAATTTCGATAGTCTTACGCATACCATCTTCGTTGGACTTGGTAAGGTTGCTTTCCGTTACCCCACGACCTGCAAAAATATCATATATTTTGCCAACCGATATGACGTCGTAACCGGCCTTCTTCAAAAGGTCGAGCATGGTGTCTTTGGGGGGAAGCAAAGAATAATCGTGCCTTCTTGGCGTACGAGTAAACGGGTATTCTCCGTTAAACGGTCTTGCAATAATTCTACCTACGCCGTGCTCGCCTACCATTACTTCTCTTGCAATTTCACAATAACGATAAAGTTCGCTTACCGGAACCTTATCTTCATGGCAAGCAATTTGGAAAACGGAATCAGCGGACGTATAAACTATCAAAGCACCAGTTTCCAAATGTTCTTTGCCGTAGTCTTTAATTACTTCCGTTCCGGAATAAGGCTTATTACAAATAGCCTTTCTGCCCGTTCTTCTTTCGAACTCGTCTATGACTTCTTTAGGGAAGCCGTTAGGATAAGTGGGCAATGGTGACTCGGAAACTACGCCTGCCATCTCCCAATGACCTATAGTCGTATCTTTGCCACGGCTAAGTTCTCCCAATCTAGCAAAGCTACCCTTAGGATTTTCTTCTTTTTCTCCAAAAACGCCGTCTATATTGAATATACCAAGTTTTTTAAGGTTGGGTATATTACAATTAGGATGCGAACTAACCACCTTAAAGGTGTTGGCATCGGCATCACCAAACGCAACCGCATCGGGAAGTGCCCCAATTCCTACACTATCTAAAACTATGAGAAAAACTCTCTTCATTATTCAGCAATCTCCAATGCAATTTCCATCATTGCAGTAAATGAATTTTGACGTTCTTCTGCCGTCGTATTTTCTTCCGGATATATGAAAGAATCGCTTACGGTACAAATGCAAAGTGCCTTTTTGCCAAGTCTTGCTGCGTTGCAATAAAGAGCAAAGGACTCCATTTCTACGCCAAGCACACCCATTTTTGCCCATTCCATACCGGAATTAGCATCATCATAGAAGGTATCACTTGAGAAAATGTTACCTACCATAAAGTTAACGTCCTTCTTTTTGCACTCTGCGACCGCCTTTTCTACCAAAGAAAAATCTGCAATAGCACTATATGAGCCGGGGAGCTTGTATTGTGAAGCATAATTGCCATTAGTGCAAGCACCCATAGCGATAATTATATCACGAGCGTGCAAGTCCTTATGGAAGGAACCGCAACTGCCGACACGAATAATGCTTTCTACTCCATAAAACTTAAAGAGTTCATAAGAATATATGCCGATGCTGGGTTGTCCCATGCCGGAAGCCATTACGGAAACTCTCTTTCCTTTATAATAACCGGTATATCCGTTTACGCCCCTAACGTCGTTTACTAAAACGGCATCTTCAAGGAAGTTTTCGGCGATAAACTTAGCACGTTTAGGATCGCCTGGCATTAGTACGGTTTTTGCAAAATCGCCTTCTTTAGCGGTAATATGTGGTGTAGGTATCATGTCTTTCTCCTATTTCGATTTAACAATTTTAACTATACGACTTGTTCCAAGTCTGCTTGCTCCAAGTGCTATAAAATCTTCGGCATCTTGTATTGAACTTATGCCCCCTGCAGCCTTCATTTTTACGTTTTCGCCAATGTTTTCGGCAAAAAGTTTGATGTCTTCTCTCGTTGCTCCGGCTTTAGAGAACCCGGTAGATGTCTTAATGTATTCTGCACCGGATTCGGTAACGAGCTTACACATGGTAACCTTTTCTTCATCGGTTAGCAAACAAGTTTCTATAATTACTTTAAGCAGTGCTCCGCCACAGGCCTTTTTGATAAGACGCATTTCGTTCAAAACGTATTCGGTGTTGCCGGCCTTCAATTCGCCAATGTTAATTACCATATCAATTTCGTCAGCCCCGTTCTTAACGGCATCTTCGGTTTCAAAAACTTTGCATGCGGTGGTGTTGTAGCCATTGGGGAATCCTATTACAGTGCATATTTTAAGCTTGTCGCCAACGTATTCTTTTGCTCTCTTAACGTATGCCGGGGGAATACAAACGGATGCTGTTTTATAAGTCATACCATCGTCGCAAATGGCTTTTACGTCTTCCCAAGTAGCAACTTGAGCAAGTATAGTGTGGTCACATTTTGATAAAATAACGTTAATATCCATATATTTTCTCCTATCCTATAACTTTTATTATTAGTGGTTCATCTTCTTTTTTATCGCCGATTCTAGTTGCATTGCGGATTTTCTCCGTTGCAACGGGAATCATTTCTTCTTTGTTGGTATAAATGGTCGCAATAACGTCGCCCCTGGTTACCTTGTCGCCGGTCTTCTTGCCGAGCACTATGCCTGCGGAATAATCTATGCTTTCGCCTTGAACGTTTCTACCCGCCCCCAAAACGACGCTTGCAACGCCATATGCTTCGGTATCCACTCTCTCCACGTAACCATCCTTATCGGCAAGTACTTCAAAAGTGTATTGGGCCTTGGGGAACAAAGAAAAGTCTTCCGTTACGTTGGCATTTCCGCCTTGAGCAGTAACAAGCTCTTTAAATTTATTTAGAGCGACGCCGTTTTCTATGCTCTTAACTGCAAGATTGTAACACTCTTCATAGCTACCTTTTCCTGCAAGCTCCATTATGTGAGATGCTAGAATTAGGCATATTTCTCTAAAGTCGTCTTGACCTTTACCCTTTAGCGTCTCTATTGCTTCCATAACTTCCAGTGCGTTACCTATCGCTCTTCCTAGCGGAACGTCCATATCGGTAACAATAGCCCTAACACTCTTTCCGGCTTTCTTGCCTATTTCTACCATGGCGGTTGCCAGCTCTTCCGCACTACGCTCGTCTTTCATGAAAGCCCCGCTACCGCACTTTACGTCAAGCACTATGACGTCGTCGTCGGCACAAAGCTTTTTGCCCATTATGGAACTAACAATCAAAGGTAAACTATCAATTGTCGCCGTAACGTCACGAAGAGCATATAAAATCTTATCCGCCGGTGCAAGTTCCTTGCTTTGTCCTACTATGCTTATGCCCGTCTTATTAACTATTTCGATGAACTTCTCTTCATCAACGTCCACGCTAAAACCGGGAATAGAAAGTAGTTTATCAATAGTGCCACCGGTATGTCCCAAGCCACGACCGCTCATCTTTGCAACCTTGAGTCCATAAGACGCTACGATAGGACAAACGACAAGCGACGTTTTATCGCCTACGCCACCGGTAGAGTGCTTATCCACACGTAAACCTTCTACTCTGGAAAAATCCAGTTTTGCTCCGCTATCACGTATTGCAAAAGTAAGGTCACAAGTTTCTCTCGCACTCATCCCTTTTAGATATACCGCCATCAAAAAAGCTGACGTTTGATAATCGGGAATACTGCCGTCTACGGCACCGGAAATCATAAAGTTTATTTCCTGCGTCGTTAACTCTTCGCCATCCCTTTTTTTCTTAATAATATCGAAAGTTCTCATATTACTATTTTATATCATGATTAAAAAATCGTCAATACCCGTTATCTTTAATATGCCATTTTTCGACCTTCGAAAGTGTTTATTTTGCTCCAAACTTATTTTTTTACAAAATTCGACATATTTTTGTAAAAAATTCTTTAAATGTTTTCGATATATTATTGCAAAATTCCGTAATCCTTGCTATAATTACATCAACAAATGAAAAACGCTTTCGTACGATGCTAGTTTTTTAAAAAACCAAAGACTTATGAACTAAAAAACGCCACAAAACCTATTGGTTTTGTTAATTATCACGCATTTCGTTAAAAGGAGTATTTCGTTATGTTAAAATTGTCGTGCCTTTCCGTAGGTATTCCCGAAGAACTTTTGGTGCAACTAAAGTCTTGTAGACCGTTTGAGCTTTCCTTCACCGCATCCGCTTGCGACGTCGCAGAAGGCGAAATCCTATTAGAAAAACTAATAGTACAAGTCGTTCTTGTGTTCATGAATAGAAAAGACGATGCTTCTTTGAAGTTTCTAGAGCGTTGCAAAACCCTACCTTCCAGGCCGATAGTTGCGGTAATTTCCGAAAACGGCACGCTGTTTGAAGGCCACGCACATCTCACTCTTTCCGCCAGCGACCCGGCACCCGATATGGCTACAAAAATTTTAAATATGCCCCTAGAGAGAAAAAACACCTTGGAAATAAACATGAACAAAGAGAAAATTTTAGATGAAAGGCTAGCAAACATTTTCATTTCCGCAGGTATACCGCCACACATAAAGGGTTATCAATTCTTGCGTGAAGCAGTAAAGCAAGCTGTAATAGACCCGAGCATGATAAACAACATCACAAAAATGCTCTATCCCGCAGTTGCGGAAAGGTTTAACACAAGCCCCAGCAAAGTCGAGCGTGCCATACGACACGCCATAGAAGTTGCTTGGTCTCGTGGAAAAATAGAAAATATAAATAATATATACGGAATAAAAATTTTCTCCCGTGGGGATAAACCCACAAACGGAGAATTAATAGCTCTCGTTAGCGATAAAATACTAATTGAGTGTAGTTAACTTAAAAACAAAAAGCGGAAGGCAAAAGTCTTCCGCTTTTCTACTAGCAATTAATCCTTATTTTTTTGCCATAATTTCTTCTGCATATCTAACGGTTTCCATAGCGTCTTTACAGTATTTATCGGCACCTATCTTTTCCGCATATTCTTTTGTCATTACCGCTCCGCCTACTGCAATCTTACACCACGGCGTTTCTTTTTTCAAAAGTTTTATGGTTTCTTCCATGCTTTGTACGGTGGTAGTCATCAACGCACTTAATCCGCACATCTTCGCTTTGTTTTCCTTCACGGCTTCTACTACCAATTCCGGATTGACGTCTTTACCTAAATCGATAACGTTAAAACCATAATTTTCAAGAAGCAACTTGACTATGTTTTTACCAATATCGTGTATGTCTCCTTTGACGGTCGCAACAACGAACGTTCCTTTGCTTGCCTTGCTCGTCGGCATAGCTTGCTTTATGCACTCGAACGCAGACTTGCTTGCATCAGCACTCATAAGAAGTCCCGGCAAATATACCTTTCCACTTTCATACGCTACCCCCACTTCATCAAGTGCGGGAATTATTTCGCTATCAATTATTTCCAATGGCGTCTTTTCTTTTAGGAGCTTTTGCACTTCGCTTACTGCTCCATCCTTTAACCCCTTAATGATAGCCGACTTGAGCGGTGTGCGATTGATGTTTGCGTTTTCTACTTGCACGTTAACAACGCTTTGCTCAACCGTCTTAGGAAGTCCCGTTACAAACGAAATATATTGCTCGAAATTGACATCCCTTCCGCTTAATGCGTTAAAAGCATGATATGCTTTCATCATTTCATTGGAGCAAGGATTTATTATACCAAGAGAAAGACCTTCCTTTAAGGCTAGAGCAAAAAAGGTTGCGTTTACTACGTCCCTTTCCGGCAACCCGAAGGAAACGTTGGAAACACCCAGCGAAGTTTTTATGCCCATCTTATTAAGCATACCAACGGCCTTTAGCGTTTCTGCTCCTGCATTTTTATCGGCACTTATGGTTAGTGCCAACGGGTCTACGACGATGTCTTTTTCCAATATGCCATACTCTTTAGCCGTATCAATTATCTTTAAGGCTATCGCTACCCTATCTTCCGCTTTTTCCGGAATTCCATTTTCATCTAAAGTAAGAGCGACAACGACTCCGCCGTATTTCTTTACAAGCGGGAACACTGCTCTCATGCTCTCTTCCTTGCCGTTAACCGAGTTTATTAAGGCTTTGCCGTTATATACTCTAAGAGCACTTTCCATTGCGATAGCGTTAGACGTATCTATTTGTAGCGGAAGCGTTACAACGGACTGCAGTTCTTCAACGGTATTTTTTAAAGTTACAACTTCATCTACGTCCGGAACGCCTACGTTGACGTCCAAAATATGAGCACCCCTTTCTTCTTGCAAAAGGCCTTCTTTTAATGCGTATTCTTTGTCACCTTCTTGCAAAGCTTTACGGAAAAGTTTTTTGCCGGTAGGATTAATTCTCTCTCCAACAATTAAGGGAGCCTTGCCTATTTCAACACATTTGGCAAAGGACGTAACAAGCGTTTGTGATTTTTGCACTATTTCTTTTGCCATTAGTCCTTTCGTCTTATCGCATAGTGCCTTTATGTACTTTGGAGTAGTACCACAGCAACCACCGGCTACCCTTACGCCTTCTTCAATTAAAGTCTTACACTCTAGAGCAAACTTTTCTGGAGAAACATCATAAACAGTCTCCCCATCTATAACTTTTGGTAACCCTGCATTTGGTTTTAGTAACACCGGGACACTAGCATACTTTAGATACTCTCTACAAATTGGTGCAAGCATTTCCGGGCCAAACGAACAGTTTACGCCTATTGCATCGGCACCCATACCTTCTAGGAGAGCAACCATGCTTTTGGGGCTTGCTCCCGTTAATAAAACACCGTTTTCGGAATAAGCGTTCGATACAAAAACGGGAAGATTAGTTACTTCTTTGGTAGCAAGCAACGCCGCCTTCGTCTCATACGAATCGCTCATGGTTTCTATTAAGACCAGGTCAACTCCGTACTTTACCCCAAGCGTAATAGTTTTCTTAAAAACTTCAACCGCTCTTTCAAACGTCAGGTCGCCGTATGGAGCAAGCATTCTGCCGGTAGGCCCTACGTCCAAAGCTATCCACTTATAGCCTTCTCTTACGCTTTCTTCTCTTGCACGCTTAGCGTTTCTAACGGCACTTTTAATAATATCTTCCAGCTCGTCTTCATTAAACTTTAATACGTTTGCACCGAAAGTATTGGTAGAAACCACGTTACTACCACTATCAAAATAACTTTTATGTATGTCGGTAATGATTTCCGGATGGCTAATATTCCATCTTTCCGGCAACTCTCCACGCTTTAAACCTTGAGCATGGAGTAGCGTGCCCATACCACCATCAAGATATAATACGTTATTCTTCAAATAGGTTAATAAATCCATATTATCTCCTATATCCACACCTTGCATTACAGGTATCACACCCGTGACAATCCGGTTCTTTTTCTTTAGTTATACCAATTATTGCCGTAACAGATTTAGACGGAGACATTAGCATACTTTCATTGAGCGTAATGCCCAAAAGCTTGCTTATATCCAGGGTATCAAAAAATAGTTTTTGGTTTTCTATGCCAAAATCTCCGTATCCTGCACTAAATCTAGGCTTAAGGCTTTTGTTTTCTTTTTTGAGTTCTTTCATCATAAAGAAACAAAACTCATTTGCCAAACTTTCCACTCTCTCCACACCAACTGCGTGCATAACAAGACTCTTTGTGGGAGCAATTACTTTATACTTTTCTATAAAGCGGTCTATTGCAAAACCAATGCTACAAGCAAAAAGTATAACTTCTTTAGCTCCACGTAAATTTTTTGCCAAGTCGCTCGAGCATATTTCGCTTTCGCCTATTTTTACTACCCCGTCACCCACTTGACAGTTCGTGCGAAGGTAGCAAGCTTTATATGACAAATGCTCCGACACTTCTCCCAGGCTTTCTCTTATTAGCCCTTCTATTTGTGCGTTCCGTTCTTTTTGCCCTAAATACCTAAGTATTTCTTCTAAATCCACGGGCGGAGCATCAAAGTTTTTTATGAGTGGAACCGACATATTAGCCTAAAATATCCTTTAAATTTTCCATTATCTTTCTTGCAACTTCGGGATTATTCATCGAGTATACGTGAACGTTATTGATGCCGTTAGCAAACAAATCTATTATTTGGTCCGTCGCATACGCTATGCCGGCTTGCATCATAGCTTTGGGATTAGAGCCGAATTTATCAACCAGCGATTTAAATCTTGTTGGCATAAACGAACCGGAAAGTTTAATAGCCCTATCAACTTGTCTTGCGTTAGTAATGGGCATAATCCCCGGCATAACGGGAGCTTCTATTCCCGCTTCACGAATCTTATATAGGAAATTATAAAGAATATTGTTATCAAAAAACATTTGCGTGGTCAAAAAGTCGCAACCCGCATCCACCTTTTCCTTAAGGTGTAAGATATCTTCTTTTTGCGAGCAACTTTCAGGATGCACTTCCGGATAGCAAGCTCCGCCTATACAAAAATCATTGCTTATCGCCTTTATTTCTCTAATTAAATCGATAGCGTAATTGAAATCCCAGCCAGAGCGGTCAGCGTTTTCCAGTTCCTTGGGAATATCTCCACGCAGTGCCATTATGTTGGATATGCCGGCTTCCTTAATTTCTTTTATGCGAGCAGTCACCGTTTCTCTACTTGACGACACGCAAGTTAGATGTGCAAGAGACGGTACACCGAAAGCGTTTTTAATATTTTTAGCAATATCTAACGTATACTTACTAGTTCCACCGCCGGCACCATAAGTAACACTCATAAACGCAGGGCGTAGTTCTGCTATTTCTTCAGTTGCATGTTTTACGGATTCAAAAGTCGTTTCCGTTTTGGGCGGAAAGACTTCAAAAGACACGCTTAATTTATCTTTGGTTAACAAATCTATGATTTTCATACCACATAATTCCATTTTTTTTCATTATATCACTATTAGAAGCCATATTCAATAGGGAATTTTCAAAGTTAAGTATAAATATACTTAATTTTTAGCATTATCGTTTGTGTTTAATTAACTCCTATGCTAAAATACCTAGGAACAAAGGAAAAGCCGACATGAGTCAAAACGAATTAGTACAACAAGAAAACACGCTAGAACTTCCCAAAGCCAACAACCCCATGGGTACTAAACCCGTGCACAAGCTTTTGTTTTCTCTTGCAGTACCAGCCATCATTGCCAATCTTGTAAACTCACTCTATAACATCGTAGACCAAATTTTTATTGGTCACGGCATAGGGTATCTTGGTAATGCTGCAACTTCTGTTGCTTTCCCCCTAACCACCATTTGTATGGCTATAGGCTTGATGGTAGGACTAGGTTCTTCTGCTAACTTTAATTTAGAAATAGGCAAACGCAACCACGAAAAAGCAAAGTTGATAGTAGGCACAGCCACGACGCTACTCGTCGCTAGCGGTATTGTCATAATGATTGTGGTGAACATCTTCTTAAAGGATTTAATGCTTCTTTTTGGAGCAACCGACCAAACGTTAGACTACGCAGTTGAGTATACCAGAATTACTTCTTTTGGTATCCCTTTCTTGCTATTCTCAACCGGGTTCAATCCGCTTATTCGTGCAGATGGTTCTCCAATTTACAGCATGCTTTCCGTACTAATCGGAGCAATACTTAACACGATACTCGACCCCATATTCATATTTGTTTGCGGTTGGGGCATGGCGGGTGCTGCGTGGGCAACGCTCATAAGCCAAATACTCTCAGCCGGCACGTGTGCATTATATTTCGTTTGGTTCAAAAACGTACGTGTGAAGATTAAGGATTTTATTCCGAAGCTTAATATAATAAAAATTATTGCAAGCGTGGGCATTTCTTCCTTCATATTCCAAATAAGCACCATGGTCATACAAATCGTATCCAACAACATGCTCAAAAAATATGGAGCAGAGTCTATTTATGGTAGCGATATTCCTATTGCAATCGCCGGAATAGTTTCCAAAATTTCCATGATTTTCATAGCTGTTATAATAGGAATAATACAAGGAGCACAACCAATTTTCGGCTACAACTACGGAGCAAAAAATTATAAGAGAGTTAGGGACGCACTAAAACTCGCCGTCATTTCTTCTTTTATCTTCTCACTCTTCGCTTTCTTGTTATTCATGCTTGCACCACGTCCACTTATTTCACTATTTGGCGAAGGAAGCGATTTATACTTCGATTTTGGCACAAAATACCTACGTGTATTCCTTTTCTTCACCTTCCTTAATGGTATACAAATTGCAACTACCACTTTCTTCCAAGCAATAGGAAAAGCAGTAAAAGGTGCGTTGCTTTCTCTCGTAAAGCAAGTTATTTTCCTTCTTCCATTACTCGTTATATTACCAATATTTATGGGTGTGGAAGGCGTAATGTTTGCGGCTCCTATTTCCGACTTTATAGCTTTTGTTACCAGTGCCGTATTAATCATATTAGAATTAAAGCACATGCCAAAATAAGCCTTATTTTAGCTGGCATGCACTACTGTTAGAATTCTTAAAAACACGCAAGTTTAGATTAGATACAAGCAAACAAAAAATCTCCACGACGGGACTTTACTCAAACGTAAACGACCAAGTGGAGATTTTTATGTTTGTGTGGTAGGTCGCTAAACTAGCGGTTTTTACTTTTTGATGGTTTGCAAGAAATTATTAACAATCCCTACCATTTCAGGAGAAATACGAGCTATCTTAAGTAGCG
>JAZNYA010000135.1:0-2970 GCA_045594145.1 Candidatus Stercoripulliclostridium sp.
TAATAGTAGTACTAACGGCAGTTACTATACCCGTACCAAAGCGATTTATAAGTCGCCCACTCATCAAACTGGAAAAAATAGTTCCGCATGCCGTTAATATGCTAACTATACTTTGCGTAGAAAGCGGTATGCCGAATTCAACGTAAATTGCCGGCCACGCCGTGCCGAGCAATGAATCCGGTACGCCAAGCCCAACGTACGCTATGAAAATTACTATTACGAGTAGCGTTGCCATTATACTATGTCCTGGAGTGAAAATCTTATTACTTTGCTTAACTCTAAAAGAGAAACTTCTACCTGGTAACCTATTTTACCGGCACTGAATATTATTTTATCTACGTCTTTAGCAGAAACGTCAATGGTGGTAACGAAAAACTTTTTCATACCTATTGGTGAGCATCCGCCGTGTACGTAACCCGTTAATTCCAAAAGTTCTTTGGACCTTATCATGCTTATGCTTTTTTCGCCAACCGCCTTTGCTGCTTTTCTCAAGTCGAGTTCCATTTCTACCGGCACGACAAAAACGTAGTTTTGCTTTGATGCCCCCACAGTAACGAGAGTCTTATATACGCAAGACGGGTCCTTTCCGATTTTTCGAGCCACTTCCGTTCCACTAACCGCAACTTCAGTATCATAAAAGTAAGCGTTATACTCCACTTTCTTTTGCTCTAAAATTCTCATTACGTTGGTTTTCTCTTGTTTCTTTGCCATTTTACTATTAGAATCTCTCGTTATATATTGCTTTTGCATTTTCTACGGCTTCGTCGAGTTCCCTACGCCCTACGCCGTTAGCAATAGAAATGCCATAATACTTTTTCCCGTTTTCATTGTGCCCCAAAGCATAACTGCTTAGGCACGCACAGTTGGATGCTTGATACAAATTGCCTTTAATTTTCAAAGCAGCAACCGCATATTTGAGAGCATTTTCATATTCACCCATTTTATAGTACAAATTAGCCATATTGCTAAAAGCAAACATGTTAGATGCATCCTTGCCTATTGCTTTACTATAAACATCTATGGCGTTATTATAATCGCCGTACGCAACGTACAACCTTCCTAAATTAGATAAAACGGAACTTCTGTTTTCATCATAAGTTAATAGTTTCTCATATGACGTTATCGCAAATCCGATGTAGCCTAATTCTTCGTAACACAAAGCCTTAAACATCAAAACGGCACAAAAATCATCATTTGTTTTGCACTCCTTTTCGACGTGTTCCAATACTCTTATGGCTCTAGTGGCTTTGTTTTTATTAAATAGATGAACAGCACGCATAAGGTAGCGAAAATTCTTTCTGTTTCCTTTGCCTGAAAACGCCGTCCTAATATGCTCCGAATACGATGCGTAATAATAATCGTTTAATATGCCCATATTTACTCCTATGTCACTAAAATTTATTTGCGTGTTTATTAAGCAAATTTTCTATGGTTCTCTCTTTACTATAATAGTAATTATCGCATTTTTCCATCATTTCGTCAACGTCAATTTCCTTAAGGCTTTTGACGTACGCTCTATATGCTTTTGCCAAATTGAGCTTTAAGCCTAGTGGCAATAACTTTTTTACTATGGCAACACTCTTTTTGACGTCACTAATATATCCTAGGCTATCAAAATATTGATAATGTCCGCCATTGTTGACTTCGGAATCATACGTCAATAATTCACTTAACGGAAGTGGCAGTTTATTCTCCGACCACATATCCCACATTTTGTTCCAGTTTTCTGCTTGCGTGTTATCTGCCATAATATTTCTCCTTTTATATTAGCTCTACCCAAAAACTTCTATTGCTCCTATCACTTTTAGCTTTTCTTCGTTTACTAAGTCACGTCCATATGCATCTATAAAACGATTGCGATAAGCATCTGTTTTAAGATTAAATGCTAGCGACCAAATACCCCAAAATACGTCAATGTGTCTATCACCTATGCCACTTGAACCTAAATCTATAAATCCAGACAGATGCCAATCATCAAGCATAACGTTGGGTAAACAATAATCGCCGTGTAATAATACTTTATCGGTTAGACTCCATTTACCACTTTGAAAAACCCTATAAGCTTCTTCGCCAGTTTTGTAACCAAAGCTATCTGGAAAGTGACTTTTGTCGTACTCGTCTAATCTATAATTTTTCTCCGCAGTAGCAAAATACTCTTTCATTTTATCCGTAATTGGACAATCTCTAAAATCTATCTCGTGCAATTTTCTCAATTCATTTGCAAGGGTATCGCAAAGTTTTTTAGGGTTAGAAAGATATTTTTCATGCGTGCAATCTTCCCCACAGACTTTTCTTGTTAAAAGCACATCATTTTCATTGGAAGAATAAGAAACAACTTCTGCACCTAACCCCTTTTGGTTGTAATATTTAGTCATTTCCACTTCTCTGGAAAGTGTTCCTGCTTTAGCTATTTTTAAAAAATACCCATCATCTTTTTCTATAAAATACACTTTGGCATCGGAATTACATGAGCTATCGTAAATGGCTACGTCCGTTATTAGACGTTCTATTTCCGTTTCAAGCGTAAATGGTATTTTTTTAACTAACGTTCTTTTCATTGATTTATCCAGTTAAAATAGCAGTAGTATGTTGAATAACAATACTTGGAATATATATAGAGCAAACATTATTGTGTTAAGCAAATAAAAATGCTTATCTTTTCTGTATGCCACGTAATATATAATTTGCCCTATCACAAATGGCACTGATATCGCTTCTAGCAACCATGGATATAACACTGCCATTTCAATCCCGGTGCCAGCCATGGTGCCGGCTAAGACATCTTCTTTTATTAACCAATACGGAAATATAACGTGCAACAAGTTAAGTACCGTAAAATTTATAGTCAATATAATTGAACGAATTCTTTTTGCCGACATACCACTTTTCTTTAAGCTTTCTCAAACAAAACAACCGTTTCAACGTGGCTTGTGTGGGGGAACATATCAAAAAGTCGGATCGTAGCCATGT
>JAZNYA010000136.1:0-12619 GCA_045594145.1 Candidatus Stercoripulliclostridium sp.
GACTAACAACTCCTTGGCTCACAGAACGACATGGCTACATCCGACTTACGTTCATTTATAGTCTTTCCGCTATTGCATTTAGGAAATCAAAGCTGTTAACGCCCTTGGGGGCAACTCCGTCTCTATGGAATAGTCCAACAAGGTCTTTGGTCATCGTTCCGCTTTCAATTGTGTCTATAGTTGCCTTCTCTAATTTCTTAGCAAACGCAACTAAATCTTCTAGTCCATCTATCTCGCCACGCTTAGCCAGAGCCCCAGTCCAAGCAAATATGGTAGCTGCAGAATTGGTAGAAGTTTCTTCGCCCTTTAGATGTTTATAGTAGTGTCTGGTTACAGTTCCGTGTGCAGCTTCAAATTCATAATTGCCATCGGGTGAAACTAAAACCGAAGTCATCATTGCAAGTGAACCGAAAGAAGTGGCTAGCATATCACTCATGACGTCACCATCATAGTTTTTGCAAGCCCAAATATAACCACCGGAAGAACGCATCACACGAGCAACGGCATCATCAATAAGGGTATAAAAATATTCTATGCCGATTTCTTCAAACTTTTCTTTATATTCGTTTTGATAAATTTCATTGAAGATATCTTTGAACCTATGGTCATATATCTTGCTAATAGTGTCCTTAGAAGAAAACCATAAATCTTGCTTTGTGGAAAGAGCGTAATTAAAGCAAGAACGTGCAAAGCTAGAAATGCTCTTGTCTGTATTGTGCATAGATTGAATTATTCCTGCTGATGGTAATTCTTTAACGAGTATTTGTTCTCCGTTCGGTAGCGATAAATACACTTTTCCGCCTTCGGGCACGTATGCTTCTACTCCAGCATAAACGTCGCCGTAAGCATGACGAGCAATGGTAATAGGTTTAGTCCAATTTGAAACCAAAGGCTTAATTCCATCCACTAATATCGGAGCTCTAAAAACCGTGCCATCCAATATCGACCTTACGGTACCATTAGGGGACTTCCACATCTTAGATAAATTATATTCTTGCACACGTTGTGCGTTAGGAGTAATAGTTGCACATTTTACGCCAACACCATATTTCTTAATTGCATTAGCAGCATCAATTGTAACTTGGTCGGCAGTTCTTTCACGTTCGGGTAGGCCAAGGTCATAATATTCTGATTTTAAATCAACGTACGGCAAAATCAAAACATCTTTGATTTTTTGCCATAAAATCCTAGTCATTTCATCTCCGTCAAGTTCAACTATCGGATTTAACATTTTAATTTTTTCCATGCCTTAAAACTCCTTTACGTTATTGTTTACGTACTTCGTAAATCTTATAGTGTGTCCATTGTCAATTATTGGTTCACCACTTTCAACTTCGCTCCAATTTTCTTTCTCATCTAGATTAGGGAAGAAAACCTGAGCTTCTCCTATTTCATCAACCTTGGTTATATAAGCTTCCGCACAATAATCAATCATAGTACGATAAAACATTGCACCACCAACTATGAATATATCATCATCGTTGTATTTATTAAGTTCGCTAGATAATTCGTCAAGCGTTTTGCATATAATGCAATCATCTCTTGTAAAAACGTCGGTTAAAACAATATTCGTTCTTCTTGGTAGTGGCTTTGAGCCGGGGAAAGACAACAACGTATTTCCACCCATTACAATAACTTTATCGAGCGTTTTTTCTTTGAAATACTTTAAATCTTGCGAAAGATGGAAAAGTAAATCGTTATTCTTTCCTATTCCCCACTCCTTATCAACTGCAACTATCGTTTTCATTAAATCGCAACCTCCACAGGCTTATCTAGGGGCGTTGCCTTATAGTCAATAAGTTGGAAATCATCAACCGTAAAATCGTAAAAATTCTTAACGTCTTTATTGATTACGAATTTAGGTGCTTCAAATTGCTCTCTTTCAATGATTTCTTTTACAATCGGAATATGTCTATCGTAAATGTGAGCATCTGCAATAACGTGAACAAATTCACCAACTTTTAGTCCGCTAACTTGTGCCATCATGTGTTGAAGTACGGCATATTGAACGACGTTCCAATTATTAGCGGTAAGCATATCTTGCGAACGTTGGTTAAGAATACAATTCAATGTATCGCCGGAGACGTTAAAAGTCATGGAGTACGCACAAGGATATAATCCCATTTCATGCAAGTCTTGATGAACAAAAATATTGGTCATTATACGACGTGATTGGGGATTGTTTTTAAGGTCATATAAGACTCGGTCTACTTGGTCAAATTCGCCTTCTTTATATTTGTGCTTTACACCAAGTTGATATCCGTATGCCTTACCTATCGTACCGTTTTCATCTGCCCAAGAGTCCCAAATTTTAGATTTTAGCTCGCTAATTTTGTTAGATTTTTTTTGCCAAATCCACAAAAGCTCATCGATGCAAGACTTGAAGAAAGTCTTTCTAACCGTAATAATGGGAAATTCTTTTTGTAGGTCGTATCTATTGACTATGCAAAACTTTTTAATGGTATGAGCCGGAGTTCCATCTTCCCAATGGGGACGAACTTGTAGTTCTTCATCAGAATATCCGTTTTCCAAAATGTCTTTGATGTTTTGAACAAAAATTTTATCTGCGTAACTCATGATAAATCTCCTTAATTCGAGTTATAGATAGTTTAACATAAAATGAGAATTTTTAAAAGGTTTTAACTCCAATTTAGTACTTTTTAAGCATTAAGCAATTTAGTTGCGTTAAAAAAGAGCTTATTTGTCAATCATTTAAGCAAAATATCTAAAAAAGAAATTTTTGCACGCGCGTATTTACTTTTACGCACGTGTGTGCTATTATATAATAGATATTTGTGTGCCAAAACGCAAAACATTAAAAACCAGGAGCGAATATGAATCCAATCTACAGCAAATACAAAGAGCGTTTTATTCAAATAAGCGGTTCTAATCGTAGCCTATACCTTAAAGGAATAATTAAAAAGTATAGTTATGACGTGGGTGCCATCATGGAATATAGAAACGATACGGATGATTTCCTTTCGTTTTTGTGGCATGAAAGACGTTCTTTTTCTCTAATTAATGAAAAGGTCATATCAAAAATAGTCAAGCAAGTTTCAAAAACAGAAGAACTTTCCAGCGAAGTTAACAAACTTGCTACAATAGAGCAAGAAGTTTTGGCAACGGAAGAAGTTATAAACGTTAAAAAAGATAAAAAACAGCCAAAACCAACTAATAAAATTCTATCTGCTCAAATGAGCAATTTGCGTTATTTGAAGCGTGAAGCCGAAGAAGTAGAAAAAGAAACCGGTCTTTACGACCTTTACGTTGGATACCCGTTTGTAATTGGCAATCTTTCCAAAGATATTCAACTTAAAGCTCCCCTGCTTCTTTTCCCGGTTCACATACACATTGAAAAGGATGAAGCAACGCTAACGCTTTCACCCAATCAACCAATAATGTTGAATAAGGCTCTTATTTTAGCATATTCCAAGGAACATAACGTACCTACAGACAAGCTTATACAAGAGTTCGACCCGCAATCAGACGATATTTTCAAAAACCCGAACGACATTATAGATTATCTTAACTCCAATGGATTTAAGTTGAGAAATTTCAAACGTAAAACGCTACAAACTTTCGATTCCGCAGGTACACCGCTAGATGGCTTGGAAATCAGGAATTATGCCGTAATCGGTAAGTTCCCGCTTGCAAACTCCATCTACAACGACTATTTGATGTTAGAAAAACACAACCTTACCACTCCTGCAATCGATGCACTTCTCTCCCCATCCAAGAAAAAGGAAAGCCGTGCTGAAAAGAGAAAAAAACAAAAGGCTCAAAAGAAGCAAAATAGCCTTTTGACTCCTTCATATTATTCCATAAACGACTTGGACTATGCCCAAGAAAACGCACTATCAACAATTGATAAAGAAAATAACGTTGTAATTTACGGCCCGCCCGGAACCGGAAAGTCACAAACTATAGTTAACGTCATAAGTGATGCACTCTGCAAAGGCAAGCGAGTTTTGGTAATAAGCCAAAAAAGAGCGGCTCTGGACGTCGTCTATTCACGTCTTGGAAAGCTCAATAATAAAGCAATGCTTATTCCAAATCCAGAAAAAGACAAACTTGCTTTCTTTGAAAGAGTTCGTACGATGCACTCTGTCACACTAGCATCAAACTACTCGGACAACTTGGCAAAATTCAAAAAAGTTGAAGGAAATATTAACGAAGAACTTGAAGTTCTAAAATCCATAAGCGACACTTTATTTACCAAAACGCCCTTTGGCCTTACCTTGCAAGAGATGTATGCAGGCTCGTACAATATTGGTAAAGAAAGCAAAGATTACAAGCTTTATGAAAAGTTAATTAAATCCAGCATCATAAATTCCGATTATGCTGAACTAAGCGAAAACTTGCGACTTATTAGCGACAAAAATCTTGCTAAATTCTTCATTTCTCAACTAGAACTGGTAAAAGAAAATGAAATGGTATCGCACGTTTTGCCTGACGTAGACGTTCATCAATTAAAAGAAGCACAAAATTTAATAAGCAAGATATTATCGTCCGAAATCGTTCCTTTCGACGTCACAAAGTATCCATACAGCAGATATTTAACCACCTTCTACCTTGAAAACGGAAACACCGACCGAGCAGGATTAAAGAAGGTGGCACATATTGTTACCAATTACGTGCATCCATCGTTAACTAACTGCTTACGCATGTCTTATTTCCCAATATTCTGGCCGGTATATCCTTTCTTGCAAGCAAAATATAATTCCTATTACGACGACATAAAAATCGACTTAAACGTTGCTAAGCAAGCATTAGACGATTACACTGCCGAATATAAAAAACTAAGCAAAGTTCTAGATAACGAAGGTTATGCCTTGGCCATTGGTGGATTAATTAACGGTAACACCACCCTTTTGGTTAAATTGCGTGATGCGTTAGAAAATTACGTCAAAGTTCGTGATATGAATAACGCTTTAAAATCACTTAGTGCAAACGTTAGAGAGTTACTTTCTTTTGCATACGACAATTGTGACCATAGCTTAGAGTCCATGAAAATAGTTCTTGATAAAATCATGCCTATTCGAATTTATCATGAAATCATTTCAATGGACAAATACGTTGAGCCCTTCTTATCCAAGACAATTACCTTTGATGATTTACGCAATAGAATAATACGTCTAAAGGCAGACCAACGTGAAATAAGCAGAGTTCTTGCAAACAGTAAATTCAGCCAAGAATATGCAAACTACTTTAAATCTGAACCTAGAGCAAAAGACTATTTGTATGAAATACAAAAGCAACGTGGCTTACGTCCCATAAGAATAATGTTCGAGTACTTCGATGAATTACTTCTTCGTTTATTCCCATGTTGGCTACTTTCACCAGAAAACGTTAGTACGATTTTCCCATTGAAACGTGATTTGTTTGATTTAGTAGTTTTCGACGAAGCTTCGCAAATATTCATAGAAAATGCCCTTCCCGGCATCTATCGTGGTACTAAAATAGTAATTGCAGGCGATAATAAGCAACTACGCCCAACTGCAGGATTTGTCAAAAAATATTTTGGAGATTACTCCAACACCTACGACCTTTCCATGCAAGCTGCTCTTGAAGTAGAGAGTCTTCTCGACCTTGCAACTTCAAGATACTACCCTGTTCATTTACAATACCACTACCGCAGTCAATACGCAGAATTAATTGACTTTTCTAACGCTGCCTTCTATGAAAACAAACTACAAATTGCACCGAACACATCATACGATGCAAAAGAACCACCCATAACTCGCATTAAGGTTAAAGGAACGTGGCAAAACAGAAGAAATCATGAAGAAGCCGTTGCAGTAGTCAAATTGGTTAAAAATATCTTTAACCATCGCACGATGAACGAAAGCATAGGTATTGTTACCTTCAACGTTGACCAAAAAGAATACATTGAAGACCTGCTTGATGCCGAAAGCGATAAGTCGCAAACCTTTAGAAAACAACTGTTTAATGAACGAAACAGAGTCGTTGACGGCGAAAACGCAAGTATTTTCGTCAAAAACCTAGAAAACGTTCAAGGTGACGAAAGAGATATCATCATATTTAGCGTAGGTTACGCTAAAAACGATTACGATAAAGTAGTCGCTCAGTTTGGTCCCCTATCCAACGAAGGCGGAGAAAACCGCTTAAACGTTGCGATTACTCGTGCAAAAAAGAAAATTTACGTTGTAACCAGTATCGAACCTGAAGAACTCGATAGAGCGGAAACGACCAAAAACAATGGTCCTAAACTTCTCAAAAAATATCTACAATACGTTAGGGCCGTTTCTGAAAACAAACCGCAAGAAGTAAAGGACATATTGTCAACCATGCATAAGTCTACGCTAGACAATATAGACCCCATTGGTGCTTATGAAGTACAAATTAAAGAAGCACTAGAAAATTTAGGTTATCAAGTAACCATAAACCTAGGCAACACCGATTACAAACTTTCGCTTGGCATATTTGATAGCGAATTAAACTCATACGTTCTCGGTGTAGAATGCGATTACAGAGCATTCCACTCAAGCCCCAGCATATTAGAAAGAGATATTTATAGGTTCAAATTCCTAGAAAGTCGTGGCTGGGTAATAGTAAGAGTTTGGTCGAGAGATTGGTGGCTTTCCAGAGACAAAGTTTTACAAGACTTGGTTGCCACAATCGAAAGACAAAAATCACTCTTACGAGAAAAATTAAACAACAATTAGGAGAAAACTATGATACATTTACTATATGATTCTGACTCAGAATTAAATTATAACTTAGCAAAAGAATATGGCATCGAAGGTGATGAACACCACATTAAAATGCCCTATATTATCCAAAATAAAACCTATCCTTGCGAGCTTATAACGGAAGAAAGTTCAAATGCCTTCTTTGATTTAGTTAAAGCCGGCAATATGCCTTCTACAGCAGCTCTTAACCCCATGGAATACGTAAGTATTTTAGAGCCGATTTTCGCAAAAGGCGATGAAATTTTGTACGTAGCTTTCAGTTCCAATATGAGCGGAACCTTTAACAACCTACGAATTGCATTGGAAGAACTCACTGAAAAATACCCTAACACCAAATTCACCAGATTCGATACTCTGGGAATCAGTTTATCAAGCGGTATTTTCGTACTTCGTGCTAAAGAACTCATTGACGAAGGCAAGAGTGTAGAAGATATTGTAGCAGAGCTAGAAGACTTAAAGATGAGAGTTAATGCCTACATAATTGCAGATGACCTTATGTACCTTAAAAAAGGCGGAAGACTCACTGCCATTAAGGCCCTACTTGGCACAATGCTACAATTAAAACCCATTATTAAACTTACTACAGCCGGCACCTTAATTCCCACGACAAACGCAGCGGGAAGAAACAAGGCATTAATGACGGTAATAAACGAAGTAGTAGACAAAGCTACCGATTTAGACAAATACGCTATTTACGTTATGAATGGTGCCTGCCCCCAAGATAGAGATAGGGTCATAGCAAAATTACAATCACTGCTTCCTGATGCTAAAATTGTTCCCCAATTCATTGGTCCGGTTATCGGTTCTCACTGTGGCCCCGGCACTTTAGGTATTATTTTCGTAGGCCCTAATCGTCCCGAACCAATTGAAGACTAATGAAAAAAATACTACTTTCAATTTTAATACTATTGCTTATTATACTTCCACTTGCTGGATGTACTAAAAGCACCGAAAATTATGCTTTCGGAACCTATTATAGCATTGAGATTGAAGGTAAAAATGCAGGAAAACAAATAAACGAGATAGAAATCTTACTTAAAGACCTAGAGAGCAAGGTTTCAACTAGCATTATTGAAAGCGACGTTAACAAAATAAATAATGCAAAAGCAAACAATCCCATCGTTGTATCAAATCTTACGGCGACACTATTTAATTTGTCCAAAGACTTGTACGCTAAAACCAAAGGTGCCTTTAATCCTGCAACCTTTCCCCTAACTGAACTTTGGTGTTTTGCACCAAGTAATTATATAGGCGTTGCAAACAGAATACCATCTCAAGAAGAAATCAATGCTCTTCTGCCACTTTGCGACTTTAACCTTTTCTCACTAGAAGGTAACGTTATTATCAAAGAGCTTGATAATGCAAAGCTTGATTTTGGCGGGATTGCAAAAGGATATGCGGCCGATTGTGCGTATGAAGTCATCAAGAACTCAAATAAGGCTGTTCTTGATATTGGTAGAACCTTTAGAGTCAAAGGTGACATTTCATTAATGGTGGCAGACCCAAGAAGCAATGATTTTGTTGCTAAAGCTACGCTTTTCGACCAATCAGTAGCAACAAGCGGGGATTATGAAAGATATTATTTTGTAAACGGCAAACGTTACCATCACATCATTGGTCGAGATGGTTACCCTAGCGGAACAAATGAGCTTTCACCCATTATCTCTGCAACAATCGTTGGCGAAAGTGCTACCGTTTGCGATGCACTATCAACCGCAACCCTTGTGCTAGGTTACGAAGAATCTCGTCCTATAATAGAAGAATTTGGCTACTCAGCATTACTTCTTACAGAAAACGGATATTACGTCATAGGAGAAAATATTTTTGACGTCATCGACCAAAGCCGAGCAAAACTTAATTGACGTCTATCGTACCAAAAAAGCTTTTGGTGCTATTGATATAATTATAATTGGGATACTTATTATCGCAATCATTTTTGCTTGTGTTTTTTTATTTTCGGCTGACAACGGAACTTATGCCGTAATATATGAAAACGGAAAGGAAACGGCTAGATACAATTTAAATAATAATTTGTCGGTAGATCTTCTTGATGGTCGTGTTATACTAAAAATTGAAGATGGTTCTTGTTTTATTCAAGAAAGCGACTGCAAAAATCAAATTTGTGTGCGTACAAAGGCTGTTTCTAAAGTTGGGGAACGTATTGTTTGTGCACCAAATAAAATTTCCATTGTAATTAAAGGCACTTCTGACGACGTGATAATAACGGGGGGCGAATTATGAAGTTAAACTCAAAAAGACTCGCCCTTACCGGTATATTGCTTAGTTTTTCACTAATTATTGGAACTATCGAAAACTATCTCCCCCCTATTATTCCCGGCCTTCCCTTCGTTAAAATAGGGTTTTCTAACGTTGTAATTACCTTTGCACTACTTACTTGTGGCCTTGTTCCTACGCTTATCATAGGCGTGTTTAAATCTGTTTTAGTGCCACTTTTTGTTGGAAATCCAATGATGATTGCATTTTCATTAACTGCAACTGTTATTTGTATTCTTATTTCCTATTTGCTAATTAAAACTAAAAAAATAGGTATTATAACTATCGGTATCTCAAGTGCCATACTACACAACCTAATTCAACTCTGTATTGCATCATTAATAATGACCGATTCTACAGTATTCGGTTTTTTGCCTTACCTTGCAATTACTGGTTTTCTAGCAGGACTTGTTACCGGATTAATTAACTATTTACTCATAAAATTCTTACCAAAAGAACTCTTGGGATTAAATTAACGCTTATCAAACGGAACAAAATCATCGTCCATTTCCTTCGAATCGCAAACGTATACACTGTCTACGTTCAATGCTCTTTGCAAAACACCATAACCAAACTTTTCACGCAATTTATCTATAGATTTATTTAATTTTTCACTCTTTTGAGTATCGTCATTTAGAAAACTAAATTGCACGTAATCACCACTATGTGAAAGCTTGAAAACATTTACGGTTATTGTTCTTATAGGCAAATTGACGTTAAAATCATAAAATGAATCAAGTAGCTCAATAGCCTTTTTAGCAATGACGTCCGTAGAATCCGAAGGAGACTCAAGTATGCTTTGTTTCGCGTGGTGTGCAAGCGAAGTATCTCTAACTGATATACTAACGCCTTCCCCTACCGTTTCCGTCGTTCTCAATCTAAAGGCTATCATTTCGCAAAGAGAGTATATTACTGCCACAGCATTTTCTCTCTTTTTTACATCTATAGAAGTAGTTGTACCATTACCGATACTTTCCGGGATTCTTTTTTCATTATAAAGTTTAACCGGATCGTCTTCAATTCCATTTGCACTTTCGTGCATCTTTTCGCCGGATTTCCCAAATTCTTTAATTAAATATTCTTTATTTTCTCTAGCTAAGTCGCCAATTGTATGAACGTTAAGTTTCTTCAATTTGTTTGCCGTAGCTCGACCGACGTAAAGCATGTCAGTAACCGGCAAAGACCAAGCAACCTTCTTGAAATTATCTTCAGAAATTACGCTTACTGCATCCGGTTTCTTTAAGTCTGAACCTAATTTAGCAAAAACCTTAGTGAAAGATACGCCTATGGAAACAGTTAATCCACCGGTAACTTCTTTGACTTCTTTGCGTATTTTTTCTGCAATTTCTACGCCACTACCAAACAATTTTTTTGAGCCCGTAACGTCTAACCAGCACTCATCTAGACCGAAACTTTCTACTTGCGACGTGTATTTAACGTATATCTCCCTAACAATTCTAGAATATTTAACGTATTCGGCATAATGTGGGGCTACAATGACTAAATCCGGGCACTTTCTCTTTGCCTGCCAAATAGGCTCGGCTGTTTGTACACCGGCTTTCTTAGCCAAATTCGACTTAGCTAAGACTATTCCGTGTCTCTTTGTTGGGTCTCCACAAACCGCAATCGGCTTGCCCTTTAATTCTGGGTTTAAAACTTGCTCAACACTTGCATAAAAGTTATTTAAGTCGACGTGCAAAATGGTTCTACTTGACATTTTCCAGCATCCTTAAAACTTGTTTTTCAAGATTTAAAAAATCTCCATCGTTATTAATGATAAAATCTGCTCTATCATAAACAGACTCTTCTTTAGCTTGTACTTCTATAATTTTTAGTGCACTTTCAAGGGATATGCCGTCTCTTTTAGCAACACGTTCCGCACGAGCGTTTATAGGGGCTTGAACGGCACAAATTTTGTCGTATTTAACGTTCTCGTAACATTCTTCAAAAAGCGGTATTTCGACAAATACACATGCATATTCCTTGGCCCTTCTTTCTATTTCCGAAAAAATTCTGGGATGTGCCAAAGCATTGAGTTTTTTTCGTTCATTTTCATTGTTGAAAATGATATTTCTTAATGCCTTTTTATCAATTTTACCATCGACGACAACGCCTTTAAAATTTGCACCTATAATATTCACGTATTCAATATTCAAGAGCAATTCTTTGTTAATTGCATCGGCAGAAAGAACCTTTTCACCAAGGTTCTCTAAAACTTTTATAACAGCACTTTTTCCAGTGCCGATACCGCCTACAATTACTACTATCATTATTCTACTGAATACCAATTGCTTCCTTCTTTTGCATCTGCAATAAGCGGTACATTAAGCTTAACGGCTTCTTGCATGTTTTCGATTAATAGTTTCTTAACTTTAGCGACTTCATCCAATGGACAATCTATGACCAATTCGTCGTGAACTTGGAGTATGATTTTAGCATTATAGCCACCTTCTTTTAATGCATTATATACCTTAATCATGGCTATTTTCATGATATCTGCCGCTGAGCCTTGTAACGGCATATTCATGGCAGCTCTCTTACCAAATTCTCGCAAATTTCTATTTGGTGAGCGAAGTTCCGGGAAATATCTTAGTCGTCCGGCAAGAGTGCGGATATATCCGTTATTTTCAGCAAATTCCGCATTTGAATCCATATATTGTTTTACACTGGGATACGTTGCAAAATATTTCTCTACAAATTCTTTTGCTTCATATGGTTTTACCCCAATGTTTTTCGATAATCCAAACGCACTAATTCCATAAATTATGCCAAAATTTACGGCTTTCGCACTTCTTCTCATCGATTTTGTTACTTCATCAAGTGATACTTCATGAATTTTCGATGCAGTTAAAGCATGTATATCTTCGCCATTATTATATGCATTAAGCAATACCGGGTCTTTGCTATAATGAGCAAGAAGCCTAAGTTCAATTTGTGAATAGTCGGCACTCACTAACTTATTACCCTTGCTTGCAACAAACATTTTGCGAATTTCTCTACCTTCTTCTGTTCTAATGGGAATATTTTGAAGATTAGGTTCGGTTGAAGAAAGTCTTCCGGTTGTGGTTAAGCATTGCTTAAATATAGTATGGACTTTTCCGGTTTGCTTGTTAATAACGCCACGCATGCCGTCAATATAGGTTGATTGCAACTTCTTCAATTGACGATAACGCAAAAGTAGCGTAATAACAGGATGATCCAGTTCTTCCAAGATTTCCGCAGCAACGCTATATCCAGTCTTAGTCTTCTTCCCGTGTGGAAGGCCTAGTTTTTCAAACAAAATTTCGCCTAATTGTTGGTTAGAATTAATATTAAAGGTTTCTCTGGTTAAAGCATAAATCTCTTCCGTCAAAGAATCAATTTCTTTCCTGTACTTTAATGATAATTGCTCTAAAACTTCGGTATCAACGCTAAATCCGTTCATTTCCGTATCATATAAGACTTTTATGAGCGGAAGTTCAACATCATGATACAAAGACTCTAGTTCTTTTTCTCTTAGTTCAAGATCAAGCTTAGCATTTACCGCTATAAGACCTGCACCTACGTTGGACTGGCCACTTGCGTTGAGCATTTCTACCAAATTTTTATATGAGTAATTCGAATTACACAAATAGGACTTTAATAGAACGTCT
>JAZNYA010000137.1:0-3064 GCA_045594145.1 Candidatus Stercoripulliclostridium sp.
GGAAACACTTGAGTGTGCTAAGGAAAATTCTGAGCTGAACGGAGTTCTAGATAAGGTTAGATTAACTGCAGGTGGTGTTACGGCTATAGAGAAATGCCAAGCAGACTTGCTTCTTTGCAACCTTACCGCAGATATTTTGAACAATATAGTAGGCGATTTAGCTCTTTACGTAAAGAAGGGTGGGACTATAATTTGTTCCGGCATCTTGGACGTTAGAGCAACGGAACTAATTGATAACTTTAAAACATATAGTTTTAATCTTGTTGAAAGGGTTGACGAAGGAGAGTGGGTTGGAGTAAAATTCACTTATGGAACTTAAAAGATTTTACGGCTCTAAATTAGGAAACCAAATCGTTCTCACGGATAGAGAATATTTTCATTGTATAAAAGTAACCCGTCACAAAGCGGGTTATTCGCTTATTTGTTGCACTGGCGATGGTAATGATTATTTTTGTAATATAAGTGCAATTAAGGACGAAATCGTATATTGTGATATAGTTAGCATAGTAAAAAACGATAGTGAACCTAAGGGAAAAATCGTTTTATGCCAAGCATTATGTAAGGAGTTTGATTTCGTAGTACAAAAAGCTGTAGAACTTGGTGTTACGGATATTGTTCCTTACGTTTCCGAAAGAACCAACGTTAAAAAATACTCTAAAGAAAGGACGGAAAGCATCGTTTTGGATGCCGCTAAGCAATGCGGTAGAGCCGTTCTTCCTTGCGTATATGATTTGAAAGAGTTTGATGAAATCTTGGAAGAATATAAGAATTTTGATAATAAAATATTCTGCTATGAATTAGAAAGAATTAAATCTATCGACAGTGCTATAGCAAAACCTGATGGTACGACCGTAATATTTGTAGGAAGTGAAGGCGGATTCTCCGAAGAAGAAGTAAAAGAAGCAACCGTGTTAGGTTACAACATAGTCACACTAGGCAGACGTATTTTGAGAGTAGAAACGGCAGCAATTTCTGCAATAGTGTTACTTCTTAATGCAGTAGGTGATATATGCTAAAAGCCGTTGTTTTTAACTTGGGTTGCAAGGTCAATCAATATGAATGTGACGTATTGGTATCCGAACTTGAAAATAGGGGATATCAAACTTCTCAAGAACTAGAGTATGCGGATTTGTATGTGGTAAATACTTGTGCCGTAACACAAGAAGCAGAAAGAAAATCAAGGCAAATTATTTCTCGAATTAAGAAGTTTAATGAAAATGCAAAAATTATCATAACCGGTTGTGCATCTCAAAAGAATAAAGATTTTTATATTGAAAAAAATATTTCTTATGTAAGTGGCGTTGGCAATAAACAATTAATTTTGGAAGAAATCGACAGCGGAGCTAGCATCGGTTCTTTTGTGTTACCCATGAGTTATGAAGAGCCAAACGCAATTCCTAAAGCTGAACGCACCAGAGCATACGTTAAAATACAGGACGGATGTAATAATTTCTGTACTTATTGCATAATACCTTATTTGCGTGGTAGATCTCGTTCTCGCAAAATTGAAGCGTGTGTAAAAGAAATTTTAACTATTGCTAAGAAGTCTGATGAAATAGTTATTACAGGCGTCAATCTTGCCCAATATGGCGTGGATAATAATGAATCTCTTGCCGAATTAATAACGGCATTAAAGGACGTAGATGCTCGCATTCGTTTGGGTTCTTTTTACGTAGAAGGAATTAACGATGAACTTTTGACGGCTTTAATGGGATTAAAGCACTTTTGTCCACACTTTCATTTGTCTTTACAACATGGTGACGAAGACGTTCTTAAATCAATGAATAGGCACTATGGTCCCCAAGAATACGTTGAAAAGGTTAAACTTATACGTAAATATTTTCCCTTTGCGGCAATAACGACGGATATAATTGTTGGATTTCCTACGGAAACGGAAGAAGCCTTCCAAAACACTCTAAAATTCGTGGAAGAAGTAGGCTTTTCCGACGTGCATATTTTCCCGTTTTCTGCAAGAGAAGGAACAAAGGCGTTTGAAATGCCTAAAATTGATAAAAAAATTATCAATCGCAGGAAATCCGAGCTTAAAACGATTAGAGATAAATTAAATAAAAATTATTTAATTTTAATGTTAAATTCATCACAAGAAGTTATATTTGAGACAATGGTAAATGGGCTTAGTGTAGGCTACAGCCAATATTACGTAAGAATTTATGTTGAAACCAATAAAAAATATGCTATAATAAAACCTAAAGCATTGTATGCTGATGGCATAATAGGAGAAGAGATAGATGGATAATTGTATTTTTTGTAAAATAGCCAATGGTTTAATTCCTGCTAAAAAATTTTATGAAGATGATGATATGGTTATTATCGCAGACATAAATCCCCAAGCAGAAAAACATTATTTATTAATTCCGAAAGCACATTTTGCTAATATAATAGAAATGACGGATGCTCAAGCATTAATGCTTGGTAAATGCTTAAAAAAACTTTCCACGATAGTAGATGATTTAGGACTACAAGACGGATTTAGACTAGTTTCCAATAAAGGAGAAAATGGTTGCCAATCTGTTGAACATCTACATATTCACATTTTAGGCGGACAAAAATTGTCGGATAAGATGGCATAAGGAAAAAAGGAGAAAGGGATGTTAAAACTCAAAAACGTAACCAAAATATACAAGATGGGGGAATACCAAGTTAATGCACTTCGTGGCATTACTTTGGCGTTTAGAGAAAGCGAATTCGTATCAATAATTGGTGCGTCTGGTTGTGGTAAATCCACAATGCACAATATTATAGGCGGATTAGATAGATACACGACCGGTGACCTTATTATCGGCGATACTTCCACCAAAGATTTTAGAGCAGAACAATGGGATGCATATAGAAATGCAACTATCGGTTTTGTTTTCCAAAACTATAATCTAATTCCCCACTTAACCGTTCTTGAAAACGTAGCCCTTGCGTTAAGTCTTTCGGGCGTATCAAAAGCAGAACGCAATAAGCGTGCGGCAGAAGCTTTGGAAAGAGTTGGGCTTGGTGCTGAACTAAAGAAAAGACCTTCACAACTGAGTGGCGGTCAAATGCAACGTGTTGCTAT
>JAZNYA010000138.1:0-33094 GCA_045594145.1 Candidatus Stercoripulliclostridium sp.
ACCGCTGTATCCGAGTAGTAGGTTGTGTACTATATCGAATACGCCGTTAATCGTTTCGGAAGAAATCCATGCTTCGATGTAAGTGATGGAGTCGGAGCTGTCTTCCTTACCCTTTTCATAACCGGAAACGTAGTTGGTCCACGGTACAAATACGGGCTTACCCATTGCATCAAGGTATTGTGACGTGGTATCAACGCCGGGAGCAGAGCCTAGGAGTGAACCTATTACGTTACCTGCAAGACCGGAAACTATGCTTCCACCTATTCCGCCGATTGCACCGCTGATTGCGTTCTTGATAGCACTGGTTGCTTGTCCCTTAGCAGTATCGATAACTGCGTTCAAGGTCTTTTCGCCTAGGGTGGTTACGTAGGAGTATTGGGTTAGCGGTATGCCGTCTTGGGTATAACCTGCGTCACCGGGGTCTTGTGCTTGGTCCGCAACAGGTCTGCTGGATGCGTCTGCCTTGTCTGCACCAAGACGTAGACGGAGACCTTCTATCGGTAGACCGCCGGCAGAAGCATTGCTCTTCTTAATCCACTCGGGAATCGTCTTGGGCGTTAGGAAGATTTCGCCAAAGCTATAGTAGTTTGCTTGAGCGGATAGCTTATGGGTTCCAACGTCAAAGTTAGTATAATCGGTTGCTCTAATCTTCAAGGTGTAATCTACGCCAAGAGCAAGGTTAGGTAGAGTGAAGCTACCATCACTGTTTAGAGCATTACCATTGTCGTTAAGGTCGGTTTGGCTTCCGTTGTTTTGTACGCTCTTTAGGAAGTTTCTAGCATTATTTTGCCAGTAAATATCACCTTGAGCAAGACCGGTACCATCGGGCTTCTTATAGGAACGAGTATTTTGGTTTGCACCATTGTAGTCGTCAGCCATTCTGATGGTTCTGCCATTATACTCTAGCCATACGTCCGTTCCGCTTAATACGGGAGTCGTGCTTGCCTTTGTAATAGCAAGAACTACTCTGTATGCGGTTACGGTGGAGCCGTCTTCTTTTACTATCTTTTGGTTTGCAAATCCACGAACTTCTACTATGCTCTTTAGTTCATAGCTGATTGCATGGTAGTACAAGGACGGAATCTTTTCGGTTAGAGCAAATCCTTGCTTATTAGCCAGCTTGTTTTCTACGAAGCTACTGATAGCATCGGTTACTTCTTTCTTATCTTCGTACTCGTAAACGTGGTAGAGTACGTCGTTTCTGCTAAACGATGCAATTATCTTAGAATCACTGCTTCCTGCCAAGGGGTCTAGGTCGCTAGCAAAACTGCTATTGAAATAGGAGTTGATTTGGTTGGTTGCAGCATCGTTGTACTTAGCGTTTTCGGTTTCTTCCTTACCTACTGCCGTGAATACTTCACTTGCGGAAGCATCCATTAGATATTCATCCTTCAAGGTAATGAGAATACCGCTTAATGAACCGGAAGTCGGGTCGTGATATCCGGTGGTCTTGAAGTACATGTAGTACGGGTCGCCTGCCGACTTGGAGTTGGGCGTGCCGTCTGCGTTTAGTACGAGTTCTAGAGTTTTGGTTAGAACTTGACCGGATGTCTTGGTTAGGGTTACGGTATGGTTGAATCCCTTTAGTGACGGGATAACTACTTGTAGTTCACCATTGGAATCGGTGGTTCCAAGAACGGTTTCTACGCCGTTAATATTAATCTTTACCGTTGCTCCTACAATCGCTCTAACGGCAGTGTTGTTTGCTTCAAATTCTTCTTCGCCTTTTACCTTAAAGTGTACGTTCGTCCAAGTGGTTTCTTGGTATTCAACGAGCGAGAAGTTTGCTTCGGTTGCGGGTTTTTCGTTTGCACGAAGAACTGTTACGAAGGGTTGCGGTTCGCCCCTACGTGGTAGTTCGTTATATCCGTGCTTAGAAACGCTTACGCCATAAGTGCCGGGACGGATGTTAATGAACGCATAATTACCGTCTTTATCGGTGGTAGTGGTATATCTTCCACCACCTAGGGATACCGTTGCACCGGGAACGGGTTCCCATTCTCCCGTGCTGTTGTTGAAGGAACCTACGTTACCGAAGATTGAACCGTAGTCGGTGTCTTCCGCAACGGGCTTGAGCGATGCAACCAACGTGGGTAGGAAGTGCGGTAAGTATAGGTTTACTACAGGAATACCGCCTGCACCCTTGCCGAGTATGTCGTCTAGAATTTGACCTACACGGAGCGGTGAGCCGTAACCGGTAGCGTCGCCTATCATATCTGCTATCCAGGTGGAGATATAGGGACCTGCTATACTCCAAACAATGCTAACTACCGTTCCGGCTACGCCGTTAATTGCATTAGCAATGGTCTTTAGTAGCCAGCCTGCTACGGAGTTGATTAGTCCGCTAAGGTCTATTACCAGGATGTTAGAAAGACTTAGGTGTAGAACGTTGTTCTTCAAGAACGCAGTCAATCCTTGGGGTTCCCATTCTTCTTCGTTGGAAAGTGAACCTTGTACGTTTGCTACTTGGGTTAATTGAGCAATCGGGATTTCCGTCTTGTTGGTCATGCTCTTATTGAGAGCAAGGCTTATTCTTCTGTATGCGTTATCGAAGAAGATGGGTTCGTATGCCTTCAATAGACCACCCACGTCTATCTTACCATCTTTAATGATATCGCCAACGTCTAGGTCGATGCCTAGGTCGATACTCCAATCGAACGCTCCGCCCTTAGAAACGAACGCATGGTCATAAGGAGTCTTGCCTTCTGCGTCTGCAAGAGCTCTTACTACCGGGCTGAAATAGGTAGGACCGGTGGTGAAGCTGTTACCTAGAGCACTTATTTCCAATACACCGTTTGCTCCGCCGTAGCCAAGGTTTCTTAGGAAGAAGTAATCGTTACGCTTTTCAATATAGATAGTGAAGTCGCTGAACGAAATTACGTCTAGTAGTCCTTGAGCAAGGGTGAGAGCATCGATATTAGCAGCAAGGTTGCCTGCTGAATCCATACCTACGGTCAAGCCTTCGATACCGCCGTATTGGCTATCGTCACCGATGGAAGAGAGTTTATAGAACTCTGCGGTTGAGCCAAGTGCGATTGCGAAGCTACCTTCCGGTATGCCAAGGTTCAAGTAGTTGCCCTTTTGGTCTAGCTTGATGCGAATATTCAAGTTATTCAAGCCTTGGTACAAGTTGATGGAAAGTCTAATATCGCTTAGTGCGGGCAAGGTCATACTATCGCCTAGTAGCGTTTGTACGATTGCCATATTGGGATTGATGATGATTTCTTCATTGGACATCAAAATCTTTAGGAGCGGTGCATCCGTTGAAGTGATTAGGTCCATAGAAGCGTTTTGTGATTTATCGGTTAGGCTTACTGCATCGGTTTGAGCGGCTGCGTTAGAGAGTGAAGTATTAGCATTGCGTGCTGCGTTTTCTTCATCGTCTACGGTTAGTATGCCACCTAGCATTTCGTTAAGGTTGATACCTTCGTCGCCTAGGAATCCGCCCAGGAAGGAGTTGAGTATGCCGAGTACGTCAACACCGTTTAGAGCTGCTTGGAATAGACCAAGTCCGCTTAGGTTGACGTATGCGGTGTTAACTTTGCCTAGGAAGTATACGCCGATTAGTTCTTCTCCGCTTAGTCCGATTACTAATGCAAGAGTGGTGTTGGACATATCTGCCAGGTCTGCATAAACGGTTAGGCCTATGGTGAATACCAATACCGTGTCTTGTACGTCGAAGTTAATGGTGTCTGCGGAGAGTCCGAGCAGGTCTTGTAGTAGATTTTGTACTGCAATGAGTTGCGGGGGCTTTTCTTCGCTGTCCTTAGTACGTACACGAGCTTCAAGTTCAAGGTTCACTGCAACCTTGTTGATGATGCCGATGTCTTCATATACGATAGTATTTTCGGTATCTACTTCACCGGGAACGTATTCACGTGAATCGAAGGAAGGTCCTTTCGAAGTTTCATCGCCGGTAGTCCACATATCAAACTTGCCACCGATGTTTAGACCAATTCTAAATGCCTTTTCATAAGGAGTATCGTCGGTAAGTCTTAGACATAATCCATATACGCCGTCTTCTTCCGAATAACCGATTTGTAGGTTTCTAAACATAGGTAGTAGGATTTGAGAATCGCCCAAAATACCTGCTATCGTCCAGTTCTTAAATGCGTTTGCGATTAGTGAATATGCTAGAGCACCGGTTATTGCAAGAGAGTTCTCGTCTGCACCGAAGGTCAAGAGAAGTAGTCTTTCCGTCCAGCCGTAATCTTCAAGATATACTCTGTCGATATGTTGTTTCTCTATCGTTTCGTTGCCTGCACCTGCGTTTTCACCTGCATTTGCATTGTCACCTGCGTTTTGTACGCCGTTATTTACGCTTTCGCCGGCATTGTTGTTATTGTTGTTAGATGCGTTTAGGTTTTCTTCGTTGGATTCGCTTGCTCCAAGTCCGCCTACAAGGTTCTTTAGAACTGCACCAAGTTGAATTCCTTCGAGTTTTACGCTCGGGAATCCCAGTCCGCTTAGGTCAACGTAAGCGGTACTATTTTCATAAATGCCGTAGTCGTCCATTTCGTACTTACCTTCATAGGTTACAAGCAACATGGTCTTGTCATTATAGGTAAGTTCAAGTTGTAGACGCATGGGCGTAATATCGCCGAAGTCGATGTAAAGTCTTATTGCAAGCATGAAGGAGATTGCTATGTCGTCAATGGGTTGTAGTGCCATGTTGATTTGACCTAGCATATCGCCTATTCCTGCACCGATAAGAGTACCAACGGTGCCGAGAAGTTCGCTCATATCGAATAGACCGCCGACGGTGTCGTCAATTCTGAATTCGAAGCTTACTTCTGCTTCCATTTCATATTCGCTCAAAGGCTTAAAGTTGGTGGAGAAGTATTCAAGATATTCTTCTCTCATCATTGTGCCAAGGGGCGTTTCTTCGAAGATGTTCTTCGGACCAAGACCGATATCAAGACCGTGAATCTTAAGGCCTACGTTGTACATGCTCTTCGTGCTGGATACTGCCATCAATACCTTGTAGTCCACTACTTTGCCGTTTTGGTCTACGATTTCCGCAACCTTTACGGATACGTTAAGCATTGCTGCATAGTGATGGAAGGTATGTACGCCTTCTGCGTTTTGACTCCATGCGTAAGTCTTCTTTTGGAGTAGGTCGGAAATAGATTCTATTACTTTTTCTGCGTTTGCTCTTGCAGCTTCTAGGTAACCAACGGTTCCGGGAAGTATTGCAGAGTCAATGGTAAAGTAATTATCCGGCTCATAAATGAAGTAGAATACGTTACGTGTTCCGGAGTTTTCTAGCGGGAAGTCTTTATCTTCAGTAATAACTTGTTGTTGTAAATAGGTCTTTTCTGCTACCAAGGGCTTGTCGCCGTCGTCGGTTGCAACGGTTGCACCAATCAAGAAGCCTGCTTCATAAGTCTTGCGGATTTCTTCAAGAGCTGCTTGCTCGGAAATTGCACTTACGAATCTTTGTCCGAGTAGTGAGAATTCTACTGCACTAAGATTGAGCTCAACTGCGGTTGCTCCACCTGTTATGTAAGCAAGAATTACGTTGTTTTCGGAAATCTTAACAGCGATGCTGGTGTTTCTTAGCGTCTCGGTTAGAATATATACGTCGCCGGAAGTGGAAACAGTGAATCCGCCGTTATCACGGAAGGAATCTACTATTGCCGTTCTGATTGCAACTGCACGTTGGTACAATTCTTGTGAGCCGTAGCCGTAGTTTTCGTCTAGTTCGAAGACGTCGTATACGTTAAATACGAGATATCCTACGTCTAGTCCGGTACCTACGGGCGTAATGTTATAAGTTTCGCTGTTTGCACTGGTTCCAAGGTATGCCAAGGAAGCGTAAACGTTGCCTTCCGTTAAGTTATAGGAAGCGGTTACGCCACTCAAGTAAGCCGATGCTGCACCAAGTCCGTTCTTGATTGCTTCTACACTTTCTTGGGTTGCAATAGTCGTGTTAAGGTTTGCAATTTCAGTCTTGGTTACGTCAATAGGTTCTTGGTAATCCAAACCAACGTTGATGCCGAGCGAGTTACCGGTGTTATCTAGTACTACGGAAAGGTTACCAATCTTTTCATCGAAGGGGAATCCTACCGTTTCTTTGAGTAGCGTTTGGATTGCGGTTTGAGCAACTACTATGGAGATAGCACCCTTGGTGAATTGGATACTATCAAGTAGTCCGATGTACCACATACCGGAATCTTCTTTTTCTTCTTCATCTTCGTAGTCGTAGATGTTTTCGTCGTCTTCGCCTGCGTTTTGGACGCCACTATTAGCACTCTCGTTATCGGTATCAACCTTGTCTTCGTCACCGAGCATGTCGTATAGTTGTTGGATTAGATCGTCAAGGGTGTTAACGATACCGCCTGCAGCGTTGGAAAGCGTTCCGCCCAGTCCATCTAGTACTGCGTTAAGGTTGAGTGATAGGAACTCTTCGAATACTTGGTGATTGAGTTCAATTCCGGTAATGCCAAAGTTTTGGAAAGCACCCATGGTGAGATATAGACCGAGTCTGCTTTCTTCATAAGATTGAGCATCTCTATGCATGGAGCCTAGGATGTAGAGAGCGAAATATTCTTCTTCTACGTCGCTTTCTCCTTCTGCATAAGTGCCGGGCTCTTTGAGTTTTACGAGTTGAACGATAGCATCGATGCCCCATTTATCCAATTCTTTTAGTGCAACGTCGGCTTTAATACGCAAGGTTGCATCGCCCATTATGTCGTTTAGAGCTTGGATATAGAACGCTGCACCTACTACGTTGCCGTCTGCGTCTTCTTCGTTTTGGAATAGCGAGCTCCAGTTCAAGATGTATTCACGAATATCTGCAGAAACGGAAATGTCGATACCAAGATTCAATCTCCACTCTAGGTTACTCGTGGAGAAGCATCCTTCCTTGAATCTTCTAATCTCTTCATCATTACGCATGAAGTCGAGATATTCGTTGAAGTTTTCGGTATTGATGATTGCAACGGAATCGTGGAGAAGGCTTAGCGTTGCTGCATAACCTGCACTCATATACTTGTTGCCATCGGGAGTTTCGATTTCCGCACTCTCCTTGGTGATGTTGATTTCTAGGCTCATACCACCGGTGCCTTCTTCAAAGAACAAGCCAACGGTTGCATAGTCAAGGAGTAGACTTGCAATACCTTCAATGTGTTCTTCGGTAACTTCTACTTCCGTATCGGCAGAACCAAGTAGTCCGGTTAGGATTTCTACTAGAGCATCTGCAGCACCAACCAGCAATTCTTTGGTAACCATCAAACCGAAGCCTTCGCTGTTTAGATAGATGATGGGCTTCAAGAAATTGCCGATTGCGTAATCGCTTTCTTCATACATATCTATAATAGGATTACGTGCGGGACTGCTTAGAGCGTTTTGTGCATCACCGCCACCAACACCTTCTTCAACGTCTTCCATATCGAAGATGCCGGACATGATGTCACGAATGAAACGAGAAATGTCGAATTCGTCGAGCTTGATATCAAGGTTGGTGTCGAACAATTCGATTCCGAGATATGCAACGTTATCAACCATGTAAACTTGGATGAGTTTTTGGCTGTCATATTCGGTTTTAGTCGTGTTATCGATGATGGTATAACCAATCGTCAAGCTTAGGATTAGAGCAGAACCGAATTCGTCTTCACGGACGGAAAGCATTCTCTTAAGGTCAAGAGCTGCCATTAGGTTGATTTCCATTCTCAAGGTTTCGTCACCACCGGCAAGAACGATAGAAGTATCTAGGTCTTCCGGTAGCTTGATGTTGAGCATGCTAAATACAACTTCCAGTAGGTCAACGAGTGATACGTCGCCGTCTTCAAAGTCGAGTTGGAGTGCAATATTGGTGCCAATTTGCAATGCCATTTCGTCATACTTGGTGTATGAGCTTCTTTCTTCTGCACTAATTACGGGAACGAGAGTAGATTCAATGCCGTAAGGAGTATGAACCTTGGTTTCGTTTTGGATTCCTGCCTTAATGCTTTCGCCAAGAATTGCTATACCAAAGTTGATGCCTGCGTTTGCATTGTAATCTTGAGTATCGGTTACTATAATTCTATTGCCGTTTTCATCAAGCTTATAGTCACCGTTTTCATCATATACGTAGCTTCCTAGGATGTGCTTGCCGTTATAGTCGTATACGTAGTTGCCTTCTTTATCAACAAGGTATCTGCCTAGAACGTATTCGCCGGTTTCGGGGTGAATTACCCAGTGGTCACGATAATCTTTACCGGTATCTAGGTGGATGCCGATTTCGTATTCACTGCTGGGTGACATACCGACAGTTGCACTAGGTTCGAGAACGCCTTCAAGGTAATCTTCAAGGCCGATATCTAGACCAACGAGCATTAGTATAACGTTAATCATTTCGAAGGTAACGGTAAGGAGTAGACCATCGTCTTGAGATAGTAGAATCTTAACGATACCAACGAGTTGTTCTTCTGCTTCTTCTGCGTTTAGTCCAAGCATTTGTGCCCAAGTGGGATATGCACTAGCAAATGCTGCTTCTACTTCGGGCGTGATTTCCGGTTCGCTGGGCGTTTCTTCGGGAGTTTCTTCGGTATTTCCGCCGTTCAAGAGGTAATTTATCATGCCGGTGAATTCCCAAATTTCTATCTTGCCCAGTCCAATGGTGGATAGGTCGAGATATAGGTCGCCGTCAAAGTATGCGATGGAGATATAGAATCTATCTCTATCCTTCAATGAGTAGATTTCTACTCTTAGTTGTAGATTTTGTAGTAGTCCGTCTAAGCCACTCTTAATGTTTGCCTTTGCTTCAATATCAATTCTAATTACGTCGCCGAAATAATCGTTGTCGTCGTTTAAGAATCCGAGCATGATAAGGTTAGGTAGAGCGGTTGCCAAGGGGCTGTCCTTGCTGAACAAGGTTTCGAACGCACTATCTTTTGCCATACCACCGAGCGGGCCGTCGATGTCGAGTATGGTTTCATATAGGTTACCTAGGTCTACAACACCGTCGTTAATCTTAAATCTGATTTCGAAGCCTGCTTCGAGTTCGATGGTGTTAACGTCGTGAGCGGGTAGATAGTTAGCCGTTTGGGGAAGAATTAGTTCGTCGGACGGAATTGCTTCAAAGTTCAAGCGGTGGTCGCCTATTGCAATACCTAGGTCTAGAACCTTGGAAGTATTAATTGCAGTTTCCGTAGTAGAAGTTGCGGAAAGTTCTAGGTCGATGCCTAAGTTGAAGCTGTTCTTCTTGGGAGCGATAGAAATTTGTAGCAATACGTCGCTGAATACCTTTAGAGCAGGCATGGGAACAATACCGAGAACGCTGTTTACAGCTGCTTCGGTTAGGTATAGAGCCAAACCATAGGTTGCAATGCCCCTAATAATCATGGGTGCTCCCAGGTCGATGTTGATGGGAGTATGAGCTCCTCCTGCTGCGTTTTGTACGCCTGAGTTTTGTACTTCGCCTTCTACGCTTTCATCGCCACCACCAAGTAGTCCGCCTAGTCCTAGGTCGATATCCTTCTCACCAAGCAATGATTCAAGAACTTCTTCAACGCTGAATCTAGGTCCGTTCAAGTAGGTCAAGTCAACGTACAAGTTGGAGTTGTGCAAGTTAACTTGTACTAGCTTATAGTCGTGGTTGCCGTCTACTCTTCTTATGGTGAGCTGTACTTCGATACCCCTATAGTTGAGTAGCGGTAGGTTTACGAGTATTTCTATTACAACGCTTAGTTGATGTTCGCCGGTTACTTCTAGGAGTATGCCGAGAGCAGAATCAAGCATACCTGCGAGCAAGGATGCAAGTAGTGACGTAATAGGTTCTTTGTTAAGGTCGTAACCGGAGTATACCTTATCGGTTAAGATACCCTTTAGACCTTCGCCGGTAATGGCTTCTGAACCAAGGTCAAGATATAAATTCAATGCAAAGCTGACAACCGGGTCGGTGTGGTCGAAGTTGACGTAATCTTCTTCGATGTACTCAAGAATTACGTTGCCTTCTTCATCGGTCGTTTCGCCTTCAAGATATGCGTGAGCGGGAGCAAGTAGTTTGTGGTCTACTTCTATGGATTCAACTCTAATGCTTCCGTCCTTTTCAATATAATACTTGTCTTCCTTCCAGCCATAGCTTAGTGCTGCGGTGAAGTCGGTACTGATACCGAAGGATAGGCTAATCTTTCCGCCCTTCTTGTAATCGTGAACGTTGGGGTCGGTGGAAAGGTCTACTCTTTCGTCGCCTGCAAATTCATAGCCTTGGAAGGTAAGATCGAATGCTAGGATATGGTCGGGACCTGCTATTCCAAGCTCGATTTCGATTTCACCGATGGGTTCAACGTAGCTGGAGAAATCCATAGCTTCGCCACCGATAGCACGGAGTAGTCCGAAGATTGCTGCGGAAGTGATGCTGATGATGAATCCCTTGGGGCTTACTAGCAAGTTAATGTATCCTGCAATGGGGGTTGCACCTTCGGGCAAGTTGAAGAGTTGGAAGGGGTCGAAGTTGTTTGCTTGGTATCCGGCAAAGCCAACGTTCTTTACTTCTTCATTTTCTTCTTGTCCGTAGTTGGGGTCTTTACCGCCTTCAACGTGTTCTACGCCGAAAGCAGGAAGTATATCTTGGGTTAGGAAGTTCCATGCGTCTTCTATCTTAACTGCTTGTAGGTTGAAGCATTCTGCGTTAATGTATGCAGCTCTATCAACGTAGTAGAAGGAGAGAACTTCTTTGAACTTGGTTTCACCATCATAAACTACTTCTTTGTTTCTATCACGAAGGATAACTGCGAAGTTCGTCTTATAGAACGTCATGTTTTCGATGATTTCACCAAAGTTGATGTTACCAACGATTTCGAGTCTATAGTGAGTGGTGAGAGTGGAAAGTAATTGAATTATGGGAGCAAGACCTAGTCCTCCGATGGTATCCATAATTCCACCGGAACCTAGTAGTCCTAGAACACCTGCAACGGTTTCATCAAGGTTGAACTTGGTGTTTTCATCGCCGTCGATATCGAAGTCGATAGCAAGGTCGATATATACGGATTCTAGGTTGCTTGCTTCTGCATATGCTTCTTTATCGAAGTAATCGGGAGCGATGTTTACGTCGCCCATTTCATCGGAACTATCTCTAAAGTCAACGTCTAGACCCATTAGAGCAAAGCCAACCGTATAGTTAGCAAGTTCAAGAGTCAAGCCGAGTAGAGCGTTTTCATCTTCTGCTACTATGCCGTTTTCATCGGGGTCGTTAGTCCAGAAGTCGTTCATATAAGCAAGATTTGCAATTAAACCGAGTTGTAGTGCGAAATTGTCGTTTACGATATCTGCAACGAGTCCGCCAAGGTCGTCAATGCCATCTATACCTAGGTCTAGTCCGCCGAGTATGGTAAAGAGTACTGCACCCATAACGTCGATTATGAAGCCGGTGCCGTTACCGAATACGAGTCTTACGTAAGGCAGTAGGTCTGCAGAATCGATTTCTTCGTTCAAAGAGTACTTGTTAAGGTATTCTTCGTCGCTCATTAGGCCGTTTTGACGGAGTTCGGAAGTACTTGCGTTCTTAATAACGTCGTCGCCTTCTATTACTTCATCGTCTTCAATGTCTTCTTTGTCATAGTAATCCTTGAGTCCTTCGTTACCGAGTAGTCTCATTATGTGGTCCATGAACATTTCGACCTTGAGTCTTTGTATGCCGAGCATACGGCCGTCGACATAAGCGGTTCCATCTTTATAATATAATGATATATAATCCATAACCGTTTCGGTACGAGTTACGGTATGGCCTTGTTGTTCGGATTGTTCTACGTCGATATATTCTCTTTCGATTTCGATACCAACACGGAGTAGAAGTTCTGCTCTAACGAGTAGCCAGTTGACGTCGCCGGTTGCAACAACCATCATCAAGTCGTGCATGTTAAGGTTGAGCGAGAGTTCAACGAGCATTTCTTTGTCTTCCAGGCCGAAGTTTTCGATGATTGCACCAAAATCAACTTCGGTGAAGAATACTTCAAAGAGTTCCTTGAGGTCGATAGCCGTTTCAGGAGTGGTGTCTTCTGCTCTAAACTTGGTCTTTCCGCTAAATGAAATGGTGATATTTTGCTCTGCCATTTCATTGGGGTTGAACCAATAGTAATCGTTGTTGGGGTTGAGTAGTCCGCCTTGCCAAGTGCCGTATTCATCAACGGTACCGGTATAATAGGTGTCATCGGGGCTTACGGAAACGTTTATGGAGCCGATTTCAAGTTGAACTTCAAGTAGTTCAGCAAGGCTGATGTTTACTAGCAAGAAGGCACTTCTATAGCCACTTTCTTCATTTTCGTCCGGAATCTTAGCCGCACCGAGCTCTATCATCAAGCTGGGGTCATGTACGCCAAAGAACTTGCTTAGGTCGATTGCACCGTATTTATCAGGGTCTACTATTTCACCGTTTAGGTCACGGATAACGCCGTAATACAAGTATTCGTAGTTGATTTGACTTAATTCGCCGTTTGCTAGCATTTCGTCTAGTTCTGCCTTGCGGAGAGCCGTCAAGCCCTTCTTCAAGTTGGTGTATTGTTCTTCGCTATAAACGCCGTCACGAGCTTTTATACTTGCATATAAGGTTTCTACGGTAGTTAGGTCTACGGTTACGAGAGCAAGTGCTTCTTCGGTAATGGTGGGGAAGAATTGTCCTGCTCTTGCCCCTATCATATCTTTATATTGAACAAGGAACGCATCGAACAAAGTATCCATTTGTTCTGCCGTCATAGTGCCGGTTGCGTAGTTTTCGTTTAGGGTTGCCAGGAAGCTCTTCCATGTATTATCTATGCTGTTGTAGTCTTCTACTTCCAGTACACCGTCTGCATAGTGCTTTGCAATAGCAGTTCTATATTGCTCTACTAGACCATGCATTGCATAGTAGTATTCTTGGCTGGAATATACGCCGGTGTTTGCATAGGTGGAAATCTTGGTTTCGTCTATTTCTATCTCGAACTCATTGTCGGTAGAAAGCAAGCTGTTTGCAAGAGAATAGATAGCTGCAGCAGGAGCAACGATGGCTACGGGAGCACCGTTGGGGATGCCGAAGCCTTCGGGGTCTGCAGTGATTGCCAAAATGATTGCGGATGCGGTCATAATGGAAGGAGCAACCTTACCTTCTGCATTTCTCGGTAGAACCAATCCGTTGTTGGTAGAATTGAGTGCTACGGGGTTAGCTGTTTCTTCCTTGCCGGTCATGATTTCGGCAAAGTTATCAAGATATTCGGTAAATGCATTAAAGTTGTTAATGCGGATTACGTCGTTGATTTCTAGTACGTCGCCGAAGACCTTGGTCAAATCCGCTACTACGTTAAGGTCGATTTCGCCATTTTCCAGTTCTTCGCCCATTAGACTTATCCACATAACGTCCTTTGCTCCGGGCTTAGTGCCGAAAGCGATGGTTGCCTTTAGGTTTGCTATGTTAGAAATATCTAGGATTGCTTCAATAGAATAATAGAGCGTTCCGCCGAAGGTTGCTTCGCCGTTAGCTACGTTGCCTACTACTTCTACCAGCAATGCGAAGTTGAGTAGTTTTTGATATTCAACGTTGCTTCTTACTTCATCAAAATAGATTTCGGCAAGTTCAGCATCATCAAGATCTGCATATTCGGGCTTGAGTGATGCTTCACGAATCCATTGTAGCATTTGCTTTTCAGCATTTTGGCCAAGGATACCTTTAAGTTCGTTAAGGATGTTGGTAAGAGAAGTCAAATTACCTATTGCACCGGTTTCGGGGTCAACGACACCTTCGGGAGAAGTAATTTCGAACTTAGCAACGCCACCAAGACTGATACCGATGGTGTCTAGTTTTTCGATTGCGTCATACTTAGCCTTTTCTTCATCGCTTAGTTCTACCATCTTATCCATCAAAATAGTAAGCTTGTTGATGGATGCACCAAGTTGAACGAAGTTGCCGTCGTTGGGGGTTGCCGTTCCGGGAGCGTCTTCGCCGTCTAGACCTACGTCACGGAGTTTTAGAGCGAGTAGGATTTCCAAGGGACTTGCGTTAAGACCTACTTCTACCGCTAAGTCAAGGCTCTTTAGGTATTCTTCAACGTTAAGACCGAGAACGTTGAATACGCCTATCAAGAATCCCTTAGTAATGTTTACAGATAAGCCGTAGCCTGCAAGAGCTAGGTCGATATAGAACTTAACGGCATCAACGGCTTCGGGGTTATCGCTTCCTTCGTTGAGTCCTACGTTGCCTACTTCTTCTGCCGGAGTTCCACTCATTGCTCCAATAAGACCTGCTATAAGTTCGTTTGCTCCGGGAATATAAATGTACTCAAGATTTGCGATGAAGGTTTCGATGTGAGCATAAATGTCGCCTTCTACATAATAGATTTCCATTACGGGACGAAGTGCTCTTTCGCCGTTTTCATCATAATAATCTTCAGCGTTCGGGTCGTTAGATGCATAAGTAGAAAGGGTAATCGCAACACCGGTTTGCTCAAGTTTAGCAAAGTCGAATCCGTTGTTGATAATGCCTATGATTTCTTCAAGGTTAATGTTTGCGTTGAGTTCGAAGAACAATGCTTCGTCAACGAGTCCCAGGAACTCGATTAGCATATTGAGTTCCATATCTCCTAGAAGACCGCTTAGTGCGGGAGATAGGTCGATGGTGTTTCTGTCGCTGTTTTCTACAACTTCACTATTGATATATGCGTATCCGCCTAATTCAAGGTATACGTTAGAAGGCATACCTTGGGAAGTAAGATAGAATTCTTCTCCTTCGGGTAGGCTTACTAGGAATTCCGCACTATCCAGTTCTTCGCCATCGAGAGCAATCTTAAATCTGCTTAGACCTAGGTCAAGGTTAAAGATTTCTACGCCGGTGGAAACGTCTAGGTGTACGCCGTTTTCGTTTAGACCGATTTCAAGAGAAGTTTCTTGTATTTCGATGGGTAGTCCGCCGGAAATGAATAGTCCCAGTAGACCGGCGATAGCATCTTTAGTAAGGTTAATTGCAATCTTATCGGGATAGAGAAGAACTTGTAGAGCAATAGCTTCGGGGTTGGAAGCATCGGCAAATTCTTCAACTCTGTTTAGGTGTAGTAGGTTTGCAGGAGCTTCGTCCTTGTCTGCTTCTGCAGAGCCTGTTAGTGCACCTATATCTTCTATTAGACTTGCAACGTCATTGATGCCGATATTGGGAATTCCAAAGAAGCTTAGGTCTAGGTATAGGTTGCCGTCTAGGAGATAGATTCCCAGGATATCTGCAGCATCGCCTTCTACCTTGCGGTCATAAAGTCTAATATTAAGTTCACTGCCGGAAAGGATGGTGTTGATGGGGTCTGCGGCTTCACTGCCGTCTAGTTTGATGATGCCACCAAGAGAAATCTTGCCGACGATTTCAAAGCCGAGTTCGATGTTGAGCTTGGAAGTATCAACCATCAAACCCAGTCCTTCAATTATGCCGGAAAGCATACCGTTTAGATATGCGTTGGTATATTTTTCAATGGGTTCCATCACTTGATTGCCGTCTTCGTCGTACACGAAATTGCCGTCTTCATCAAGAACGGGAGTTTCATCAACGGTCAAATCGAAGTATCCACCAAGATGTAGACCTACGGTGAGTTTATCTAAGAATTCGGGGATGGTTACGAAAGATTGAACGTAATCGTCTTCTTCTATATCTTGGTATAGGTTTACCTTGCCTGCTCTAAGGGTGATGTCCTTTAGGATGTCAATTTCTAGAGAAATTGCTTCTACGGTTTGGTCGCCGTCGTCAAGAAGTGAAAGGTAAATTCTAAGATATCCGTTTTCCGGGAATATGGTATTCTTGCCGTTTTCATCGGTGCCGAAATCGAAGTCTATCGCCTTAATTTGTACGAAAGCGTTTACGTTGGGCATCGTGATATCAACGGGGTTGCCGAATTCATCTACGGGAGCAAGAAGCATGGTTAGCAAGCTGGAAAGAACGCCGGTTGCTACGTATACGGTGATGGTGCTCTTGATTGCATCGATTTCAACTTCGCTTAGTGCCATACCTACTATTTGTAGTATGTCTAGTCCGCCACCTTCACCTTCGCCTTCGGTAACTTCACCTTCTCCGCCTTCGGTTTCGCCTTCGCCTTCGTTGAGAGCGTTAAATAGAGCCGTGCCTATTTCTTCTCCGCCGATTAGCACGCCGGAAGCAAGATATTCGCTCATTACCAGGTATTGATATACGCCTAGTTTTACGTTGCTAAGGAAGTTGGGGTCGGAAGTATCTATGGTGATAGAATTTTGTAGACCGGTGCCGTCTCCAACAAGTAGTCCGGAAACTATTTCTGCAATATTTATACCGCCCAGAGTGTCCCCTAGTCCTAAGTTTTCATACTTCAAGCGTGGGAGCTTGCCAAGAGAAGCAAATCCCATGTTTTCTAGGCATTCCAGGTCGATATACAAAGTATCTTCAACGCCGGAATAGATGACTCTAACAAACGGGTCTCCGTTGCCTGCGTTATAAATGGTAACCTTAAGTTCGGTTTGTCTTAGGTCGATAATATCGATGTTGCCTTCTATTTTATAAGCGATGGTCGTGCTTCCGGTATATTCTACGCCGATGGAAAGGAGTAGGTTATCTAGGAATACGCCGATGAGTCCGCTTAGGTCAAGGCCGGTATCGGTGGTTTCGTTTGCACCAAGAGATACGTCGCCTTGTAGAAGAACGTTATAGTTGCGGTTTGCATAAAGGTAATCGCCGTTTTCCGTCTTGAAGATGGAAAGATTTACGTACTTGCTACGTTCTTCGGCGGTATCAACCATGGAGTAGTTTTCCCAATCGGGTTCTCTCATGTAGGTCAAGTTATCAAGACCTAGTCCTAAGCGGAAGGAATCGGAAACGTCTATTACCAAACCGAAAGTATCAAGGGGATTCTTTTGGTTGAAGTGCAAGTTGACGTTGAGTTCTTCGCCAAGGTTGCCGTTGATGGGCGTAATCATACCTACGATTTGAGAAAGTTTTTCGCTATCTAGGTTGAGCTCGATATTCCAGTGGTTAGGTATGGGCTTGCCGTTTGCATCCGTTTGTACGGTGCCGTCGGGATTATATAGATAATCTTTGATGCCGGGGAGATTAAAGCTTTCTACTACAACGGTTAGTAGAGCCATGATGTCGAGAGAAGGAGCTTCTTCGGGAGCTACTTCTTCGCCGTCGTTAAAGAGTGAACCAAGAAGGTTGCTCGTGGTGGGAGCGGGAACCGCAGGCTTTACGTAATCGGGGTTGAGATATGGCTCTATACCGCCGAGAACCCCGCCGAGTAGCGAGTTGATATCAAAGCCTTGGAGTACTATATTGGGCAATACTTGTCCGCTATAAACCTTCAGTTCTTCAAAGTTTATGTATAAATTCTTGTCCGTCAAGAAGAGTCTCATTAACGGAGTTTCATTAAAGTCGATGGTAATTTCCGCTTGCGTTCTGGCACCGTCGAAAAAGTCGAGAGCGAGTTTTACGTCGAGACCGAGTTCATAACGAGCTGCATAGGGAAGATTAATGGGCATATCGCCTAATGCACCAAGGTTGATGTCAAATGCTTCGCCGAGTACACGGTTGATGGTTAGACCGCCGTTTTCGTCGTTTTCGAAGTATAGGTTCATGCCAAGACCAAGGTTACCGATGCCACCTTCTTGATAGGTGTCTTTACGTCCTTGTTCGTTTAGTCCCAAGCCACCGAAGTTGATATCAAGTTTGGTGTTGGAGCCATAAAGGAAAGGTCTAAGCTTGATATCGACGGAATATTCTTCGATGCGTTCGTTTGCCGCCATATCGGAAGGATAAACGTCCATGTACTTTTCACGAGTTTCATTAACGTCGTTGGCGGTATCAATCTTGATGTTTACGCCCTTCATGACGTAAGCGTCTTCTTGAACGATTAGGCCGTCGCTATCGGTCTTAGTGATAGTTTCAAGCTCGGTCATTGCACCAAAGTAAGCCTTCATCTTGGGCCATTCTTTTTCACCGAGTTGCTTGAAGTTGAATCCTGCAAATTGTAGTAGCAAGGGGTCAAGGTTGGGGAAGGAACCGCCTACGAAAGTACCAATCAAATCCCAAATTCCGCCGAAGCTGATGTTCAATCCGGACATAATGATAGAAAGGTCAAGACCGGAACCGCACATCATGTTGAGTAGCGTGTTAAGTTTGAGTTCGAATTGGATATCTTTGTTGGCGTATACGCCTTCTTCAATTTGATTGTATTGCGTTAGTTGTCCGTTCATATCGAACAATACGCTACCTACAAGGCCTATAATGCCTAAGTTGTCCAATGCTGCTATGCCCGTCTCGCCACCGGCCATAATTGCTGCAAGGAGTTTGTTAACGTCTATACCCATTCCCGAAAGTGCACCATATAACGCACCACCCACTTCGGTCATATTTAGTTCCGGCATGTAATACTTTTGCGTGCCCACAACCACGTAAGTATAGCCGGATGCATAGTAAATTGCCAAAACTGGCAAGTTATTGGAGTTTCTTAGTTGGAAATAAAGTTCACTCTTCGTGTTGTCTTTAAGGTGGAAGTTACCCTTTAGGTCCACCATGAACGCAGAAGATTTGTCGTACTTTTCTTCGCTGTCCAACCAGAAATGTTCAAACCCGTATTCCAAGGTTAAATCGACGATAAACCATTCCGGATCGTCCGGGCTTGCATACACGGTCGAATAATTGCTTACTGCATCACGAACGTGCTCTTTGAGCTTATCGGCTTTTTGCTTTTGTACCAACGTTACTTCTTTGTCGATAGTGGTTTCGCCACCGACTATAACGTTGTCGTCGTTCGCAAAGTCGTCGTCAGGACGTGGCGAACAAGCGAATAGTGCTACAACTAGTGCGGCGAGCACTACTAATAGCAGAATTTTGTGGGTGAGATTGCGTTTCATTTTGTTTTTCTCCTTGTGGGTTCGGGAGTGGTATATTTTTGCGTATTCACGCGTGTTATAAAATACAAAAAGGCAAGGAATTTCTATTCCCTGCTTCGCTGATATTCTACTAAAACCCGCAAAAAAAGTCAACCCCCTATTTATAATATAAATATGCGCGTTTTTAATGTCGTTCACCCAGTTTTCACATTAAACACACACGCACGCACTACAAATTGTGGTTTTCGTCCAAATAGACCACAATATGTAGTCTTAAGAGAGCTTTCAAACAAACAACCATCGTAAAACTGAATTTTTTGTGAAGTCGTCTTCTATGAGCGAAAATTTACCATAATTTTACCTAGAAAGCGTGTCCGCACGTTCGCATGCAACAAAAAAGACGGACCGAAGTCCGCCTTTGCGTTAAATCTTATGGTTTGCGTTTTACGATTAAATCAAAATATCGTCGATGAATTTTTGGATTTTTCCAACGATAAATTCCTTCATATCAATGGAATCATCTTCGATTAAAGGAGTCAAATCCATGCCGTAGGAAACGTGTTCTGCTACGTCTACGCCGTGTGATGCACTAAAGGTTGCGTTGCCGGCTCTACGGCCTATTGCTGCCGTACAATATTCTTTTCCGCCTGCTATTTGGCTTTCATAAACGTCCAAAACGTCACGCATGAGTTGTTCGTAACCGGTTAGGTCGAAGAAAACTTTTTCTTTGTCGTCCAGCCAATCCAAGCAACGCCATACTTCGCAACCATAAAGCTTCTTGGGACGTGCTTCTTTGGGAAGTTCACGGAGAGCTTTAACGCAGTTTACCGCAGTGCCTACGTGGGTAGGATGCTTGTCTGCTAGGTTGTGAATATACATCGTTTCGGGCTTATAGTTCAAAATTATTTCTTTGATGTCGTCCTTGGGTGACGCATTAGAGCGGTCTTTTAGTTCGGCACTCGTGTAGTTGAGCATAACGAGTGCGGAGTAATCGCCTATTTCTGCAGCCTTAATTTGTTCCAGCCTTCTAACCTTTTTCATATCGTCGTCCGTCATGGTTGCAAATTTACCGCTTCTCGGGCTTCCGCTACCATCTGCACAAACAACGCCTACAACGCCGTAACGTTCACTTTGGTATCCCTTAATGATTGCTTGGGGACACATAATCTCGATATCGTCTTGGTGAGCCGCAACCACCAATTCGGTATAAATTTGCTTTTTTCCGCATACTACTTCTGCTTTTTTATTGAGTTGCATAAGAGTTCTCCTATATGTAATTTTTTTGATTTTTCGATTTATAAACCGGCAGCGGTGAAGCTTTGTCCGAGCCTTCTGCTCATTTCATCGGGAAGCACTATCTCCAACGAAGAGCCTTCGTTTTTGATTGTTTGCCTTGCTCTTTCAAGAAGTATTTCTCCGCCCTTTCCGCTAGCTACTCTTCCTAAGAAAATTGCCTTTTTAATTTGATACAAACAAGCGAACCAAAGTAGCGTATAACCAAAGTAATCCCCCATGCATTCATATAGCTTAATTGCTCTTTCGTCGCCGTCGTTAGCAAGGGCTTGCACCACCTTTAGTTTTTCCGCAGGACTCAAACTTTCGTCCAACTCTATTCCTGCTTCCGGAGCAAGTTTAATTACTGCGTCTTGGGAGTGATACATTACGCCTACTCCGGCATCACCGCTCCACTCGTCGATAGCACTGTTTTCGTTTGCATCAACGGGAACAAACGCAAGCTCGTTCAAGCATCCACGTATTCTCATTTCCTTGTCTACGTAGCCCGCAGCAAGAGAAGTTCCCATCGCTATTCCAAGTATTTCTCCACCTTCCGTGAAAGCTCCGGCAAGGGCTGCAACGTCGCCGTCGTTTGCCACTTTAACGGGACAACCGTATTTCTTGGAAAGGTTGGTGTAGATAGGACGAACAAACTCAGCTTGTTCCTTTTTGGATACCTTTCTAAACAAACTGGATACCCTAACTTCGTTATCTACAACTATACCTGCCGTTGAAACACCGAGTGCATCCACTCTTCCGCCGAGTGCATTAAGAGCATTGTCTATGGAGTCCAAAATGCCTTCTAAGTGATAGTTGGGGTCGCTGTTTAGCTTGGGGAACCAAACGGTTTCCTTCTCATAGACGACCTTGCCGTCAATACACGCAGTAACTTTTCTATCGCTTCCGCCTGCATCAAATCCTATTCTGTAACCCTTTGCGTTAGCCCCGGAAGGAGTGGCCTTGCAAGCACTCTCGGGTAGGTCTTCTTTGCCGGTAACTACAAACTCCATAGGACGCAAATATACGTCCTTCATAAACTCGTAATCAAAGGCTCTTTCGCCATCCGTTGAATAAGCTTTTCTTAAGCCTTCTACAACGTCTTCTCCGCCATACAAATAGAATTTGTAACCGCCGTACGCCCAAATCATTGTCTTAACCAATTTCTTTGCGTAACGCAAGTTTTCTTCTTGTCTTCCGTTTGCATAAAGACAGGTTTCATAGCGTTCGTATTCGCCTTCTCCCCTTTCTAAAACCAATATGAAGGGCTTTGCCCCTTCTTTGTTTGCACTTTCAACAAAGTCCTTTTGGTAAAGGTACATCGGGTAATAATTCTTATCTAGCATAATTCCTCCTATTTAACAGACCAAAATTCTTCGTGAACAAGTTGTTCGCCGGGTAAAACCTTCTTGAAGGGTGATAAAGTTTCTACTTCGTGTATATATTGGTTTGTATAAGTTTCCATGTTGGAGCAAAAATCCGGATATTCGTTTGCTTTCGCCGTAACTTCCACTTCTTTGATGAACGTAGTATTGCCATAGGTATACTCGGTGTGGATGGGGTTAAGATAGGTTCCCACTTTAAAGGGACCCTTGCAAACGGGATTGCTCGTTAAAATCAATTTATCGTTTTCCAGCTCAAAACGTTCGTCCTTTACGTCGTTATAATGCCAAATAACCAGATTGCGGTTTGCGAGATAGCCCGTATCTTCCGTAGATAGCGGAACGACCAATCTTCCACCACACTTCATAACGGTGAGAGCCCACAAGCAAAGAATTTTTTCTTCGCTCGTGACGTTCTTAAGGCTCATTTTTACGGAAACCTTTCCTTCTTCTAGGAAGGTAACGTCCAGTACGGGTTGTACGCCACGCTCTGCCCATTCAGGCGGAGTGAATACAGCTCCGTTTTCTTTTAGCTCATAGGCTACGGGATTGCAATCGGGATAATATGTTGTTTCGTCTTCGGGCGAAATCCAAATTCTATGTCCGCCGTAAATATGCCACGTTTTTCCTTCGCCGTATTCTTTGGAAACGTCCTTGTTTACGTTGTCGTCAACGTCTTCGTACATGAGAGATTCTTCCCCCACTTTGCCCATTTTTATGATTCTGGGACCAACGTCAAGGGTTACGGCAAGATATATCTTACCATCGCTAAGTTCTAACGTTCTTCCTAAAAAACAACTACCGATTTTACTTTCCATAAGTTAACTCCTAGTGTAGTGAATATAAATCTTGGTTAGTCCGCCGGCACCTACTTCGGATACACAGCCTACGGTTACGTTTTCCACACGAATAGCCTTTTGTATTAATTCTACGATTGCGTTTACGTCCCTATTCTTGCCCTTGAAGTATTCTTCGTCTATTACGAACTCTACCCATACTTCGCCTTGTCCTGCCAGATAATCGAACAAATAGGTTTCTACGTAGTAATTGATTTCGCCATCGGTATTTATTACGTTATCATAGCTTTCCGATATCTTAATTTGATATCCATAAAGCGAATCTTCTTGGTTTGCTTCCGGGAATTTTCCATAAGTCGTACGGCTATCACTTGCCGTTTCTTTGCCCATTGCAAAGTAATCTTTATTAAGAACTTCTAGTTTTTGGGTATCGGAAACAACTTTCTTAGAGCCCCAAGTTGCATCTATTACGTACCAACCGTCTTCCAGTAGAGCCATATTCCAAGCGTGTGCAACACCGCTGGCATAGCCTACAACCTTAAAGTTTGGTATGCCTTCTGCACCTGCCATTAGGCAGAAGGCCTTTGCGATACCATCGCATACTGCAACGTGGTCGAAGAATACGCCTTCCAGGTAGAACGCATTGTAAGCCTTTGCGTCTTCGAGCGTGCCTTCTTCCGCCATATCGGCTATCTTGTAGTCATAGACTACGTTGACGGACAACCACTCGTATATTGCCAGTGCTTTTGCGTTAACGCTCATATCGTCACTTATGATACTGCAAAGCACTCTGCGAACTTCGTTCCATACAGATTCTGCTCTACTACCGACAACGGGAACGGGCTTATATCCCATTTCTACCGCTAGGTAGAGTTGGTTGGTGGTTTCTACTTCCATTGTTCTGGACAAGGAGTCGATGGGTAGCGTACCGCCGTTTCCGCGTGGATTCGTTGCATAGTGGGTAATAGCGGGAGCTTCCGTAAAGATATAATCGTCGTCCACGCCTTCTTGATATTCCGTAGAAGTCGTCGGGGATGATTGCGAGCTAATCTTAATTGCGATTCTGGTTTCGCCACCGCCGAGCGTTGCACTAACTACGTCAACGCCTATTGCAATACTTTCTACATAAGTATTAATTGCCGCATCAAACAACTTGATAGCATCTATTTCCGCAGCGTTGGTTTCGTTAGTATTGATGTTATCCCTAATGGGATAAAGTTTTCTGTCTAGGTCGCCGGTTTCAAACGGAACGAATACGTTGAGTTCGTAATCATAGTTTTCAAGAACACTGGCAAGAGCTTCGGGGCGGAATACGAACAAGTAGTTCAACAGTCTGCCGTATTCTTCCATGTTTGCAACGTAGCGGTTCATTCCCGGGAGTATTTCAGTAAAGTACTCAACGCCTGCATTGATGCTTCCGTCATACTCATACCAATCGCTTTCGGACTCATACTTGGAACCGATAATCTTTACGGAATAGCTATAATGCATCATCGTGTCGTTGGGATTACGTTCCTTGCCGATTACGTTGTCTATGATGTAGTTAGGTATACGCAAACTATTTACGCCTATATATCCGCTTGCGTTAGTGAGTTTAATGGTGCTTTCACCATTTTCTATCGTTACGCCATAATTTTCTTCAATTTTATTGAAGAATTCTTCGCCGAGTTTGATTTCTACTTGATAATCTTGCTCATAGGGTAGAACGTCCCAAATCATAGTGGAGTACAATTCTCCATCGACGACGCTACCATCAAAGTATACTCCGGTTAGGTCGTTGACCGGGGGCTTTTCGCCGACGAAAACTTCACGAGTTTGCGAGAATACGCCACTGGGCTTACCCTTTATTACCGCTTCACCCTTAATCTTATAACTACCTGCTTCTTTGAATTCATATTCAAAGTCGGGTTGATTGCGGTTCGGCGAAGGAGTCTTAGAAATTTCCACTTCTTCTCCGCTCGGGGTCGTTACCGTCCAGATGAAGAATTCCGGCGGATACATATTGTCACCATAGGTGGCTTTCATCTTTAGCACGTTGCCCACTTGCAAATCGTTTATGTTATCGTTCCAAATATCTGCGTTAAACGAAGTGAGTGGCATATAAATCTTGATGACGTCACTAACAAAAGGTTCGGTCGTTTCAAAGGTGTTGGAAAGAATTGCCCTTATGTTATATTCACCGGGAGACAACATGGAAGGAACGTAAGTTAGCACCTTGCTGTCTTGTACGCCCACTTCTTGTATGCGAGTGCTGTTAATGTACCAAAGTATGCCGGGATTGGGGTCAGTTAACGGGTCTAATTGACTCAAAACAAAGCTTATTCCTTCCGGCTCACCGGCTATTTGCTTTAGGGTTGACTCGGGAGAAACCAGGTCAAGTCTATATCCGGTGGCCATGCTGGTATGGACGACGTTAATAGTTACGTGACTTTCTACTTGCACGTCAAACGCACCGGTCTTGGGTGTTTGAACCCAAATTGAGCATTGTCCTACGCTCACCGGTGTAACGTGACCGCTGGAATCTACGGTTGCTACGGCCTTGTTAAGAGACGTATATATCAAGCTTCTACCGGTCGTTGCGTGTGCGGGCGTGAAAATGGGTTCCAAATCTACGCCGGCTCCCGCTACGTTTATGTTAACGACGGAAGGATTAAAGGTTATCTTTTTAACTTCTACTATTTCTATGGTAACTTTGACTTCCAGCGTTACGTCACTATTTTCCGCACTAATAATACGAACTATGATGTCAACATTATTACCATCTTCATCTTGTTTTAGTTTGTGTGCTTGAAGAACGCCGTCCGCGCTGACGTCCAAAAATTCCCTATCTACGTTGTCCTTAAGGCGATAATACACCTTTTGAGATGCCGTTTCTACAGGGTAAACCAAAGGTTTAAGTTGATAGGTGCTGGGTTCGCCTTCGGGTGCAAGGAAAACGTGAGTGTCTTCAATTTGAATACGCTCAGCCGAACCTTCCTTCCTTTCCGTCGGCGTACAGCCAACGAGAGCGGCAATAACAAGTACCGCCACCATAACTAAAATAATTAACGTCAAACGGGATTTCGTCTTCATGGTACTCCGTCCGTGTGCTATAATTACGTGAGCGCGGACTCACGCATACACATTAAAATAATACTATAAACATGCGTGCGTTGTCAATAGGGAATTTCCATCTTTGCGTTACGCTTGCCAATACACAATATTTTAGGCTTAAATGCCAAAAAACATTGAAATACTTGGCTCGTCGTGGTATACTTATTACGTATGCGAAAATATCAAGTTCCCGAATTAAAAGAACCGCTCAGCGTTCAAGAAGCCAAGTGCAAGGAAGCGACTTCCCTTTCTTTCGTGGGGGATGCCGTACATACCCTTGCGGTCAGACAACGCTTGATGGAAAGCCGTGATGCCAAGACCGGATTATTGCATCGTCTTGCTTCCAAAGAAGTTAACGCAGAAGCCCAGTCACACGCCTTAAAACGCATAGAAAACGTGCTGACGGAAGACGAAACGGACGTCTATAAAAGATGTCGTAACGCAAGACAAACAACCATGGCAAAACATGCCAGTGCGGTAGATTATAAGATTGCTTCCGGGCTCGAAGGACTCATTGGTTTTCTCTATCTTTCCGGGCAATCCGAACGCATCGCAGAACTTTTAAACCTTGCCTATAACTCCGAAGAACAGGATACCTAAAATGCCATAAAGGCAACCCAAACGAACATAAACCAACAAAGGACGATTATGATAATAGAAGGTAAAAACGCTGTTTACGAAGCACTAAACTCTAACACCACCATAGAGAAACTTTCCATAGAGAAAGGCAATTTTTCCAAGGACCTTAACCGCATTATCGCTCTCGCCAGAGACAAGGGAATCAAGGTGGTTTTCGAAAAGCCCGAAACTCTGGAAAAGCTCTCCCCTTCCGGCAGACATCAAGGCGTTCTTGCCGTCACCACCGAGTACTCGTATTACGACCTTGACGAAGTTGTAGAAGACTGCAAGGAAAAGGGTGAAGATATGCTCTTCATCATCCTTGACGGAGTAGAAGACCCCCACAATCTCGGTGCGGTAATAAGAGTTGCCGACTGTGCCGGTGCAACGGGCGTCATAGTACCCAAGCATCGTGGCGTAGGCGTAACCGATACGGTAGTTAAAGTTTCCGCAGGTGCATCCGCACACGTCAAAGTCATTAAAGTTACCAACGTAAACGACGCTATCCGCTATCTTAAGGACAACGGTGTTTTCGTCTTCGCAGCAGATATGGACGGCGACGACATCTATAAAACCAACCTTACCGGCAACATCGCATTGGTAATCGGCGGAGAAGGTAGTGGTGTTCACGCACTAACGAGAAAACTTTCCGACGGCATAATTTCTCTACCCCTTTACGGCAAAGTTAACTCACTAAACGCTTCCGTTGCAACCGGCATAGTGGTCTATGAAGCGTTAAGACAAAGACTGGTAAAATAATATATGGATAAAAATAAAGTTCTAACCGAAGAAATCGCCCAAACACTTAGTGACGACGAGCTGGTTACCCTTTCAAAAGAAGGTAGCGAAATTGCAACTTCCACTCTCATCACCAGACATAAGGGCTTGATTTCCAAAGTATCTCGTAAATACTTCATTAGTAGGGGTGTAGACCAAGAAGACCTTGCCCAAGAAGCAACTCTTGCTTTCATAAAGGCCATCCACTCCCACTCTACCGAAAAGGGCTCGCAGTTTAGCACCTTCTCCTATCAATGCATGGAAAACAGACTAAGAGATATCGTTCGCTCATACCACTCCATCAACAATGAAGGCTTCAACTCTACCCTATCTATAACGGAACTTGATGGCAAAGAATCGGAAAGAATACCCGGCGGTCGTGGAATAGACCCACTATCCCAAGCCATCCGCAATGAAACGATAGAGAAAATATACAAACTGGCAAAGGAAGAACTTCCCAAAAAGCAATACGACGTACTCATGCTTTTCTTTGAAGGTTATTCCTATGCAGAAATACAACAACAACTAAATCTTGATAACACAAAACAAGTAGACAACGCACTTTCCGCAGCGAAACGTACGCTACGTGAACTACTAGATATATAACGGAGAAACTATGAAACTAGGAATTTTAGGACTACCAAACGTAGGCAAAAGCACGCTCTTTAACGCCCTTACAGCAAACAAAGCGGAAGCCGCAAACTACCCCTTCTGCACCATCGAACCAAACGTCGGCATAGTACAAGTTCCCGATGAAAGACTACCACGCCTAGCATCTTTGTATAACTGCAAAAAGATAGTTTATACCACCATGGAATTCGTAGACATCGCAGGTCTCGTTAAGGGTGCTTCCAAGGGCGAAGGACTGGGAAACAAGTTCCTTTCCCACGTCCGTGAAGCTGATGCCTTAATCCACGTAGTAAGATGTTTCGAAAACGAAAACATCACTCACGTTGATGGAAGCGTCTCCCCACTTCGTGATATTGAAACAATAGATTTGGAACTCATACTTGCGGATTTGGATACCCTTTCTCGCCGTATAGATAGAACCAAGGCGACGATGAAAGGTGGCGACAAGAAGCTTATGCCGGAACTTGAAGTCCAACAAAAACTCTATTACGCTCTTGAGCAAGGACTCCCTGCAAGAAGCGTAAAGCTCACCAAAGAAGAACAAGAAATTGCAGATGCTCTCTTCCTTCTAACAACCAAAAAGGTAATCTATTGTGCCAACGTTGCAGAAGGCGACGACCTTGATAACGACATGGTAAAAGCCGTAAAAGCCCATGCAGAAAAAGAAGGTAGCGAAGTCATAGTTCTTTGTGCTCAAGTGGAAAGTGAACTCGCCGTCCTTTCTCCCGAAGAAAAGGAAATCTTCATGGAAGAACTCGGCGTAACCTGCTCCGGTCTAGAGCAACTAATCAAGTCCAGCTATAAACTTCTCGGACTAATGAGCTTCCTTACCGCAGGCGAAAAAGAAACTCGTGCGTGGACGATAAAAATCGGTTCCAAGGCACCGCAAGCAGCAGGAAAAATCCACAGCGACTTCGAGCGTGGCTTCATTAGAGCAGAAATCGTCGATTACGAAACTCTCATGGAGTGCGGTTCTTTCAACGTAGCCAAAGAACGTGGCAAGGTAAGAAGTGAAGGAAAAGAGTATGTAATGCAAGAAGGCGACGTCGTATTATTCCGCTTTAACGTTTAATATCGTTTTCACCATAAAAGGAGCGAAATCGCTCCTTTTTTTGTTTTTAACAAAAGGTCTTCTCTCTCCCAATTTTATCTTTCCACAATTTAGCGATTAATTTTTCATATTAGTACTTGAAATTCACGCACGAGTGATATATAATAGTTACAAGTATACCCGCGTGTATGCGTTATGCGTATGCGTAAGTGAAGGAGAACGATATGGCACAAGCACCGCTAACCACGTCAAAAATGTTTACAGCTAGTTGGACCGAACGAGACGAAGCCGTTTTGGTCGAACTTCTAAAACGTAAAATCAAGGAACTCAAGTACGACATGAAAGAGTGCGACTCTCCGTATGCGAAAGCCAAGCTTCGCAGTAAACGTGAAGAGTACAAAAAGCTTCTTGATAAAGTTGAACGCAGTGACTACGACCCCAACATTTTGGCAGCTGAACTAAAAACCCACAGCCAATATAACGCAGTTGAACGTAGCAAGAAAGAAAAGAAGCTCGGCAGATATGCAGATGCATATTCCGACGTCAACTTCGATTTCGAATCTTACTTCAACAAAACCCGTTATTTCGGTGCAGCAGCTCCCATCCTTTCCATCATTTTGATTTTGGTCTTCTTGGTAGTAGCACTCCTTCCCATGTTCCCCATAAGCACCGCCGACTTGGAAACGTTTGATTCCTATCTCGTTTTCGGCGACACAAGGATGTCATTATCTTCCGTTGCTTACATAAAACTTGGCGAAAACGAAATGGACTTCCAAGTTATGAACAATGGTAAGTGGCCCAAAGGAACTTGGATGCACGAAGAAGAAAGACTGGCTCAAGACGAAGTATATCTTGACTCCAACTACGACACGCCCGAAATGGTATGGCTATATAAAGACTTGGGTATGACTTCCATAGATATCACCACCCTTGACCTAGTAAAAGCACTATTCCGTACCCCCATGTTCAGCGAACAACGTCTCGATTCCGTCGAAGACATGGAATTCATGGAACAAGGCGACCAAGCAAGCGGTTGGTACTATATCCGCTTTATGCTCAACCGTGCCGACGATATCAAGATTGAAAAGGGCGAAGACGGCAACTATGATAGCGTAAAAATCATTAAGCACATTGCTACCTACGGCACTATCATATTCTTTATCGCAACCATCCTTCTTTGCGTAGTAGAAATTTTGATGAATATCGGTAGACTATTTAGTTATACTTCTAGACGTATACACGTCATACCGCTACTCATTTTAATATTCGCACTATTAACCATGCTTTGCCCCGCTTTCCTAGAAATCACCACCTTGGAAGACGGTGCTCTCGGAGATGCCTTCAAGAACTACTTTACTACTTCTTGGTCGGATGCCATCAACCTTCCCACCATCACCGTAGTATTCAATATGTTCTTTGCAATTCTTCTCGTTCTCCCCTTGGTTACCGTTCTTATCCCCTTGTTCTTTAAGAACCGTGAAGCTAAGACCGTTGCATACGTTCCCAAGGGCAACAAGAAACACACCTATGCCGGACAAGATAAACCCACCAAACCCGGCCAACCCGGCGACAAGAACGCTCACAAGAGAACCAAGGGTAAAGTTGCCAAAGCCGGCTCTAGAGCTCCTTCTAGTGCAAGACTTCCCGCAAGATAAAATTCTCTTGCAAGTAAAACGTTTTATGAGAATGAAGGCAAATGCCTTCATTCTCGCATAAATATAACTATGTTTAAACATCTTAAAAACGACATCGCCGTCGCCTTAGAAAAGGACCCTGCGGCAAAAAGCAAACTAGAAGTATTCCTTACTTATAGCGGTGTTAAAGCTCTCGCCTATTATCGCCTTGCCCACGCTTTATATAAGCGTAATTTCCGTTTGCTTGCAAAACTTCTTTCCGGACACGCAAAACGTAAAACCGGCATAGAAATTCACCCCGGTGCAACAATCGGCGAAAGAGTATTCATCGACCATGGTGCAGGCGTCGTCATTGGAGAAACGACGGAAATCGGCAACGACGTCACCATCTATCAAGGAGTTACCCTGGGCGGTACAGGCAAAGACGTCGGCAAACGTCACCCCACAATCGGTTCTCACGTCATGATTTCCGCAGGAGCAAAGGTGCTCGGTCCCGTCGTTATCGGCGACTACGTAAAGGTAGGTGCCGGCTCCGTCGTCCTAAAGGACGTTCCGCCGCACTCCACCATCGTAGGCATACCGGGAAGAGTCGTACGCCAATATGGTGAAAAAATAAACGACCTAGACCAAAAACTCCCCGACCCCATCCTAGAAGAGTTTGCTCGCCTTAATAGTCGCATCATCGCACTAGAAGAAAAGCTCGGCGTACAATCTTGCAAATATTCTATATCTAACGAAATTCAAGAAAATATAACCACTAAAAAGGATTAGATTATGTTACGTTTCTACAACACCCTATCTAGACAAAAAGAAGAATTTAAGCCTATTAATCCCAAGTTCGTCACCATGTACTCTTGTGGCCCTACCGTATATAACTACGCACACATAGGCAATCTTCGTACCTATATATTCATGGACCTTATAAGACGCACCCTAAAGCTTTCCGGCTATAAAATTAAGGGTGTTATGAACATCACCGACGTAGGACACCTTATGGCAGACAGTGACGATGGTGAAGATAAGATGGCGGTTGCTGCAAAAAAGCAAAACAAGACTCCTTGGGAAATTGCGGAATACTACTCCAAGATATTCTTTGAAGACTTGCAAAAGCTCAACATCGGAAAGCCCGAAATCATTGCTAAAGCAACCGAGCATATCGAAGATATGATTAAGTACGTCCAAAACCTGGAAAGCCACGGCTTTAGCTATGAAACCAGCGACGGCATATATTTTGATATCGCAAAGTTCCCGAACTATGGTTGCCTTTCTCGTGCAAACCTAGAAGACCAACTTGCCGGTGCAAGAGTAGAAGTAAACGATGAAAAACGTCATCCTGCAGACTTCGCACTTTGGAAGAAGGCAGACCCCCTACACATCATGCAATGGGAGTCTCCTTGGGGCATGGGCTATCCCGGCTGGCACATCGAATGCTCCGCTATGAGCCAAAAATACCTTGGTAAAACTTTCGACATCCACTCCGGTGGCGTAGACCATATACCGATTCACCACGAAAATGAAATTGCTCAAAACGAAGCAATTACCGGTGAAAAGAGCGTTAATTATTGGATTCACGGCGAATTCATGCTCGTTGATAACGGCAAGATGAGCAAGAGCTTGGGCAACACCTATACCATCGCTCAACTGGAAGAAAAGGGATACAGCCCCCTTGATTTCCGTTTCTTCTGCCTTAATACTCATTATAGAAAGAAACTAAACTTCACCTTTGATGGTCTGGATGCAGCCAAGGTAAGCAGAGAAAGACTCATGCAAACACTCGCTTCTCACAAGGCTTCTTCTGCCCCCACCAATCCCGATACTATTGCAAAATATAAGCAAGATTTCCACTCAGCCATAGAAGACGATATCAACGTTCCTTTGGCTCTTGGCATCCTGTTTACCGCAATAAAGGAACCTAAATCCAAGGATATATATGAGCTTGCTCTTTACTTCGATAAGGAATTCGGTCTTTCTCTCGACCAACTTCCCGCAATCAAAGAAGAAAGCGTGGACGTTCCCGAAGAAGTTATGGCACTGGTAGAAAAGAGAAAGGAAGCAAAGAAAAACAAAGACTTCGCTCTAGCAGATAGCATCCGTGGAGAAATTCTTGCTCTCGGTTATAACGTACTAGATACCAGAGAAGGCGTAAAAGTTACACCCATAAAATAATGATTAAATGTCCCTACTGCGGAGTTAGCATATCCACCAGAACGGATACTTGCCCACTCTGCCAAAAAAGCCTAATAGAAGCGGGAGTTAGCAAGGATGAAATTAAAAAGACTCCTTTGGATTTTCCCAGAAGGGAAAAACTTCCCGCTCTTTCCGGCACTCTTTTTGACAAGGTATATTTGCTTTGTGCCATTGCGGTAATAGCAGTTTCTTTCGCAGTAGAGTTAATTGTTTTCCAGAAGATTTTCGTTAGTTGGCTTATTCTAAGCGTGCTTGCGTATTTTTACTTATTCCTTCGCATCACAATAAAGAGTTCGAATCTTTTCCCACAAAAAGTACTCGTGCAAGCAATTCTTCTCGGCATAGTTGCCATTTGTACTCGTAGAGTAATACCAGACCCGGAAATCATATATGAAGCGGTACTACCCGCCATCTTCCTTCTTTCCATGATTATCATCGGCATTTTCTTTATAATACACTATAAAAAGCCGTCCAGATATCTATTAAACCTTATAACTATAGCATTACTTGGCTTCCTACCCTTCGGCGTAGACTTTGCCCTTGACGTACACGCTCATCCATTAAGCATAGCAACGGCATCCCTTGGTGCTATTATAATAATCATGCTGTTTATTTTCTACGCAAGAATAATTATCAGCGAACTAAAAAGGAATTTCCACGTATAATCCGTACCATTATTTATCGTTAAGATGATAATATTTTACAAAATTCGTCATACAAAAAATCAAATACCCCTGTTTTTTTGTTGACAAACCTTTTTTATATTGCTATATTATATAGGCATTATGACGCGGGGTAGAGCAGTTCGGTAGCTCGTCAGGCTCATAACCTGAAGGTCATGTGGTTCAAGTCCCATCCCCGCTACCAATA
>JAZNYA010000139.1:0-5571 GCA_045594145.1 Candidatus Stercoripulliclostridium sp.
TAAATGGCGGAGTAACACTTTCTAAAGCGGAAGTTAAAATAACGAAAGGCGTACACTCAGACCAAGAATTGCCCGTTCCCACTAGGGGCGGATACGTGTTTGTCGGCTGGTACGATGCCAAAGTCGGCGGTAACCGAATTGCAAATGAAGAAGGTATCGTTGCATATTATAACGGAGAAGATGCAACCTTATATGCCAGATGGGAAGAAACCACCTATAACGTAACCATAAGTTCCATGGATGAAACGATTGGTGTAGTAAGTGGCGGAAAAGATAACGCATCTTATCTTGAAGAAATAACCATAACGGCAACAACCATAGACGATAACTACGTTTTCGTAGGTTGGTTTAATGGTAACGAACTTGTGTCCGAAGATATGGAGTACGAATTTGAAGCGGAAGAAGACGTTACCTTGGTTGCAAAATGGCTGGGAGAAGAAAGAGCCGTTAAGTTCTATAGAAACTACACCGAAGGAGATGAAAGTTTTATAAGTTACACTTTCAATTATGGTAGTGAAGTTTCTTATACTCCCGCAAGACGTGCCGGATATAGCTTTATCGGCTGGTTTGATAACGCAAGTTGCACCGGCGAGCCCATTTGCGTAAACGGTACGTTTGAAAAAATGACCTATGCTGACAATACTTGCCTATATGCAGGCTGGAGCGAAGGCCACGACCAACTAACGTATGCTCAAATAGGCACGACTAATGAAGTTAAGGTAACAGGCGTTAATGCCGGAGCCGGTGCTATCATCCATATACCTACCATGTGGAGCGGATACGCCGTAACTACCATTGGTGCGGACGTATTTAAGAACTCTAACAAAAACGCAATAGTAATTTCTTCTAGTATTACCACAATAGAAGAAGGTGCTTTTGACGGTGCAACTGCAAAGATTTACTTTGATAAAGGTGCCGATTTAACTTTATTAAACGCTGGAAACTTTAACGCAAGCCAAGAAATATACACACATTTGACGTTAGAGAGCGATAATGCTCTTAGCGACGGTAATTACGTTGAAGCTAATGGTATTTTTGCAGACGACGTAATCAATAGTGTGGATGAAGGAAGAGCTTTCTATGCATATTGTTGGTTATATACCTACACTAAGCCTTTTACTTTGAAGATTACGGATGAAGTATATGATGGCAATGATTCCGGATTCCTTTCTGCAATGACGGGTGCTGGTGGCGTATTTAAGAACGTCAACGTTGAATTATCTTTAAAGAGTGAAACCAGAAGCAATTACGATATAAGCTATAGTTCATCTCAAAGAGAAATCACGTTTACTTTCACAAAGAATGAATCTGCAAATCTTGCAACAGGTCATACCGATGGCGGAAAGAAACAAGTTCAAACCAAGGGATTGATAGAAGTTAAAAATGAAGGCGTTGCTCATGATTTTGCTATCGATAGTATGCCTGAATACGTAGTATATAACTCCGAGCAATTGGTTTATGCCGTAGAATATGGATTCAAGCCGATTTTTGGGGTATCCGGAACAAGTGCCGAAAACTGCTATAATAATGCTCGCCAAGCACTTACTCAAATAATCAATCCGGAAATGAGCGAAATAGAAAAGATAACGGCAATCCACGATTACGTTGCTTTAAACGTAACCTATGATAGCGTACTTTTGACTACGAGCACTGCTCCCGGGGTTACTGCAGAAGACGTTGTTCATTATCGTGGATTCTATATTGAAGGCGTATTCGAAGATGGAAAAGCTGTTTGTGACGGCATCACCAAAGCCTTTATGCTTATGTGCAGAATTGAAGGCATAGAAGCAATTAGAGTTTCCGGCTTAAGCAGGTCTTGGAATGAAAGCTTGCACCAATACGTTGACGTAGGACACGCTTGGAACAAAGTACACGTTGACGGCGTATGGTATACGATAGACGTAACCAACGACGACTCTATTGTAAGACTGGAAGGAACCAACTACGAAGTACTAAACCATAGATTGTTTATGGTTAGCGATGCATCCATAGCATCAAGCCACATAGAAGATGAAACGCTACACCCCCACGTTTCTACCGGAACTTATAACTATCACGCAAACACCAAATACGACGGCACAAGAGATTTGGTTGTTACGTCCCAATTAGAGCTTGATATAATAACTCAAAAACTTGTAGCTCTTGCAAATAATACGGATAGTTTCTATACGGTAGAAGTAATATTTGAAGGAGTAAATCCCGAAAGCCTAGATTTTACAAGGTACATAGGTTCCTATGCCTACGTACCTAGCTATGAAATAGGGGATAGCGGAATTTATCTAATAAACTTTATTAAAAACTAATTAGGAGTAATGTTGGGTTAATATGCAACCGAATCAAACGATAGAATTAAATATCATCGACGTTGGCATGGAAGGAGAAGGAATAGCTAAATACGAAGGCTATACCTTCTTTGTTCCGTATGCACTACCGGGAGAAACGGTTAAAGCGAAGATAACCCACTTAAAGAAGAATAAAAGTTTGGGATATGCGACTCTAAAAGAGATAGTCGTGGCATCACCAAGCAGAGTTAAGACGCCGTGCAATCGCTTTGGAAGATGCGGTGGATGCACGATGATGCATTTGGATTACGAAAAACAACTCGAATATAAAAAGAAAAATCTTTCATCTATTCTTCGTAAAAACGCAGGATATTCAGGCGAGATAAACGACGTTGTTGCATCTAATCCGTATGCATATCGCAATAAGGCACAGCTTCCGTTCGGCATGGTGAACGGCAAGGTGGCAGTAGGCTTTTATGGCACGGGAAGCCACAAAATAGTATCTTCCACCAAATGCTTTTTGCATGGCGAGTGGTTAGAAGAATTAATAAAAATAACTCTTGACTTTGCAAATGGAGAAGGTTTAACCGCCTACGATGAAGAAAGCAAAAAGGGATTGCTTAGGCACGTAGTAGCCAGGTATCTTGGCGGTAAGATGGTTGTAACGCTTGTTATAAACGGAGATAGCGTTAAGAACATAGAAAAATATGCTCATGCATTAGAAGAGCGTTTCCCCGGCGTAGCCTTATATTTGAGCCCCAATAAAAAGGATACCAACGTTATTTTAGGCGATAGATTAATACCCATTGTACCCACACCGCAATCAGTGGAAATTATGGGTGTAAATATAGGGGTAAACCCATTTTCGTTTTTCCAAATAAATGATGAAATTAGAGAAAAACTATATTCTTACGTCATAGATAAAATTGCTCCCGATAGCGATACCATAGTCGTTGATGCTTATGCGGGCGTAGGCTTACTTGGAGCTATAATGGCGAAGAAAGGGGCTTATGTTTTTAACATAGAAATCATAAAAGAAGCAACGCAAGACGCCAATCTCCTTTATGAAAACAACGGATTATCTAATAGCGTAGTTAACGTATGCGGAGATGCAAGCAAAGAGTTGAAAAATCTAGTTGCGGAAACCGATATTCATAAACAAAGTACCCAAAGCATCAAGTTTAATAAATTTATTAAAGACGGCAAGAAGGTAAAGATAGTTCTTGACCCACCAAGAAAAGGTATATCCAAAGAAGTTGCGGATACTCTTAATGAACTTGCTAAAGCAATAGATTTCGAGCTAATTTATATTTCTTGTAACCCTGCAACGCTTTCTAGGGATATAGCCAATCTTACTGCGTTCAAGGTGCTGGAAGTAACCCCATTTGATATGTTCCCGCACACCGGCCACGTCGAAAGTTTAGTTTGTCTTACAAAGAAGACAAACTAAAGCGATATAAATCCCTCGCGGGCTTTGCGATATAAGCACGGCTTGCGATATTTGCCTTACAGCAAGCGATATGCCGCGAATAGTGCGGCGTGAAGGATTTATTATAGCGTACTTTCAACAACGTTTGCCAAAAGCAAACATATCGCTATCGAGCGAAGTGAGATAATATCGCAGTTTTGCGGAGTAAACTATATCGCGCACATAAGTGCATATCGCGTGAGAGAAGCGAACAAAAAGGAGAAAATAATGAAAAAAACAATTAAAGAACGTGCAGTTGAATTAACGATAGAGATCACCGCGACTTGCGACAATATAAAGGGAAGGAGTGTTTTTGTTAATCAACTTTTACGGTCGTGTTCATCCATAGGTGCAAATAGTTACGAAGCAAAATACGCACAGAGCACTGCTGATTTTGTGAATAAGTTAGAAATAGCATTAAAGGAGTGCTACGAAACTGACTACTGGCTAGAAATTCTTTTCAAGGTAGGAGCAATAGATGAAAACACCCACAAAATGCTTTCCAATAAGTGTGGGGCTATTCGCAGAAAGCTCATCACCTCCATCACTACCGCAAAGGAAAATGCCTAGGGACAAATGTGAGTTTTGAGCGAAACTCGAAACTTCAATTTACAGCTGTTTGGTATAACATATCGAAGAAAAACGGCAATTTGCAAACGTGAATCACCTATTTTTCTTAAAAAGCACAAGTGTCACAAAGTATTATACAGTTGATATGTTTCCATGCACCAATTAATAGGGTGCTGTAAAGTAAAGTGCTATTAGTGTTTAGGAGGTAAAGCAAATGAAAAAGTTATTAGCTTTATGCTTGACCGTAGTTTTATGCTTATGCTGTCTTGCATCGTGCAGTACGTCAACACTCAAAAACGAATGGTTTTCTGACGAACTATTAGAAAAATGCGAAGTTCCTCAATTACCTGAAATCAGCGATAAAGATTATTATTATTCATCCGGACAATCATCATATATAAATGGCCTGGGTTTTAACTACATAGAGTTCAAAGCAACTGATGAAGAAATCAGAGAATACGCAAGAGTTGTATATGAGTATTTAGAGGCACAAAATTTTGAATATTTAGGCACGAGGGGCGGACAAAAATCATCTCTTGCGGGAGCTTTTGCTACTGATTACTTTAGGAATACGAATTCTTTCGGTGAGTGCTATTCTACTTATTATGCAGAACATTATATTTTCGTTTACTCAAATGATACGGATACTTCCGACGGAATTACGTTTAACGAAATTTTAATAACTTCGATAGATTCTAATACCGTTCGATATGACGGCAAAGATGTAAGTGTGAATGCTAAAATTAGCATAAAGTATGATGCACGATATGATTTGAAGGAAAGTGAAATAAACTACCCTATTGGAGATTCAATTACAGGCTATTGGTTTTTCCATTCGGGTATCATTGATGGAAAAGAAGTCATTATCTATGATAAGTACGACAATGGCTTGATTGTAACCCCTACATACTACTCCACTATGATTTTCAATGATGATTATACAGGAGAGTATGAATTAAAGGGAACTAAAAAAACATTTACTTGGACAACGCTTGATGATACCAACGTTCAAGTAGAGTTTTCGGATGATACAATCGGAATAGTAACACTTGTAAACGATGAGCGTATTAGGCTTACTTATGGTGATTTGACAATTATTTATGATGAGTAATCACCAAGCAAATTCCATTTTATCAAAGGAGAAAAAACACTATGAAAAAAATCGTATCACTTGTAGCCATCTTGGCAGTATTCGCTATGCTTCTCGTTGGCTGTGCCGGAAAATTCGATATGGATAAGAGTATCGAGCAG
>JAZNYA010000140.1:0-6836 GCA_045594145.1 Candidatus Stercoripulliclostridium sp.
GGTATGGCTGAATACTACTCGGCAGAACTTTCCCAAAAGGTAAAACGTGGACTTAATGAAAGTAGACAAAAAGGTCTATTCACTGGTGGACCTCTACCTTACGGATACAAAATTGCCAACAAACGTGTTGTAATTGATGAAGAAAAGGCAAATGCTGTAAGACATATATTCAATAGATATGCTGCCGGAGCACAAGTTCCTACAATTATTGAAGAACTTACTAAAGCCGGCTTCTATAACCACGACAAACCGTTTGCAAAAACAACGGTACATAGAATTCTTGCTTGCGAAAAGTATATTGGCATTTCACGTCATGGTGATGAGGTATATACTAATACCTACCCACCCATCATAGATAAAGACGTATTTGATATGATACAAAAGAAAATAGCGAATAATCGCTATGGCAGACGTGATGAAAACAACCTTGCTTTCCTCAAAGGCAAAGTGTTTTGTGGCAAGTGTGGTAAACCTATCACAATGGAATCTGGTACAGCTCGTAATGGCAAAGTTCAACGTTACTACAAATGCTCCGGAAAGAAACGTCGTATCAATACTTGTACTCTAAAACCTTTAGGAAAAGAGTCATTCGAAAAAGATATTCTCGCTGTTGTTCTTAACGTGGTAAAAAATGAAACCATTGATATCATTGCATCTCATATAGTTGCATATAGAGAAAAGTGTGCAAAAGACGAATCCAAGTTAAGACGCCTACGCACTCTAAAGCAAGAAAAAACGACTGCCTTAAATAACTTGGTTTTAGCTATTGAACAAGGCATCATTACTCCTACTACAAAGAGCAGAATGAACGAGTTAGAAACCGAGTTAAATCAGCTCGAAGAACTCATTTTTAAAGAAGAATGTCGTGAGTTTAGGGTGATAAAATATGGAGATGTAGTCAAATATTTACGCAATGCAATCACAAAAGAGCTTAATACAATTTATGCTGCGTTGATTGAAAAAGTGATAGTTTTTGATAAAAAAGTCGAGATTTACTTCAAATATTGCAACCCTAAAGACGATTTGGACAAGGGGAAATACCCCCCTTGCTCCTATGGTTCAACTCCTATTTCAAAATGCCCGCCACCGAACCCAAGTTGAACAAACTTGGGTTTTTTGTTACCTATAAACCAACGGAGTTAATATGAAAAACGATAAGTTCTTAACGGTATTCGCCGTTTTTGATGATGAAACTCAATCTCTTCTTACGGAGTGGCAAAACGCCATTTTTAATTCCGGTCTCGTTGGCACACAAACCATGGGAATTCCTTTTCACGTTTCCCTTGGCAGTTTTCCCACCGACATGGAAGAAGAACTCATAGAGAGAATTAAAAACGTTTGTCTTTCCCACTCCGAATTTCCTTTAAGCCTTATAAAAATCAACGACTTTGGCAACAAAGTATTGTTCATTGAGCCCGAAGAAAATGATGAACTTATGCATCTCCACGATTTGTTCGATAACAATTACCCCAAAGGTTTCCCCTTCCACGCTCATGCAACAATCTTTTGCGGAGAAAGGGGAGACGTGGAAAAGGCTAAGCTCATTCTTGAAAAGCTATTCACTCCGCTAAAAACCAAAATAGTAGGCATACAAATGGGCGAGTTCTTCCCAACCAGGATGATAATTTCACAAAATTTAGGCAAAAAATAAAGCGACTTCACGTCGCTTTTTTTGTTTTATAATTCCGTCTTGTTAAATCTTAGCGGTATGATTTCATCAAGCGTATAAACCTTAAAATCTTCCGGCGTTCCAAGAATAATCTTAAAATCTGAATCGCAAAACTCCGTCATTACTTGTCTGCATACACCACACGGAGTGCAGTTCTTGGAAAGAGCTTCCCCTTCTTTTCCGGCAACTATCGCTATTGCATCAAACTCTCTTTCTCCTTCGCTTATAGCTTTAAAAAAAGCTGTTCTCTCTGCACAATTCGTCGGTGTATAGGCTGCGTTTTCCACGTTGCATCCACCATACGTTTTACCGCTCTTTGCCATAAGGCAAGCTCCTACCATATATTTTGAATATGGAGCATATGCCATCTTTCTTGCTTCTACTGCTTTTTCCATCAATTTCTTATACATTTTATTTCTCCAATACTATTTTGAGCAAATTGGGCTCCCTATTTGCCAAGTTTAGATAGCTCAACAGCTATTTCTGATGCCAAACGAGCATTGTTAAGCACAAGTTCTATGTTGCTTGCTAAGCTATTGCCATCGGTGATTTTTTGGATTTTATCAAGTAGGAAAGGAGTGATGTCTTTGCCCTTTATTCCCCTTTCGTCCGCTTCCGCTATCGCTTTATCTATTGCTTCGTTAATAACAGTTGCATCCATGGAATATTCTTCCGGAATAGGATTGGTAACAAGTGTTCCGCCACCAAGCCCCATATCGCTCTTAGCATATAGAACTTTGGCTATTTCTTTTGCCGTATCCATCCTATAACATACTTTTATGCCACTTTTTCTTGTAAAGAAAGCGGGTAGCTCATCCGTGCCGTAACCAATTACCGCAACACCTTTTGTTTCCAAGTATTCCATCGTCAAATTAAGGTCCAAAATACTCTTTGCACCGGCACATACAACACAAACTTCCGTCTTAGCCATTTCATCAAGGTCCGCAGAAACGTCCATCGTCTTTTCCGCTCCCCTATGCACGCCACCGATACCACCGGTAGCAAAAACCTTTATTCCCGCCATATCGGCAAGAATCATGGTGCCGGCAACCGTCGTCGCTCCGTTTAATCCGTTTGCAACAACAACCGGAATATCCCTGCGAGAAACTTTGGTGGCACTAAGCCCGGCTTTACCCAGTCTCTCTATCTCTTCCCTACTACATCCAATAGTGGGAACGCCTTCTATAATAGCAATCGTTGCAGGTATAGCTCCGCTTTTACGAACTTCATCTTCCACTCTCAACGCCGTCTCCACGTTTTTAGGATATGGCATGCCATGAGAAATTATAGTAGACTCCAAGGCTACCACCGCTTTGCCACTCGCAAGTGCATCACGTACTTCGTTTGATATCTTAAGCTTCATATATTGCCTACTCCGCAATTTTTCTCTTTATAGTGTCTATTATCATATTGAACGCAACGTCATTGTGTCCGCCTTCCGGCACGATTATGTCCGCCTTACGCCTATATGGCTCAACAAATCTTTCGTGCATCGGTTTCACCGTCGTAAGATATTGCTTAATAACGCCTTCTATACTCCTACCCCTTTCACTAACGTCACGAACCAACCTTCTTAGAACTCGCACGTCCGCATCGGTATCGACGAAAATCTTTACGTTAAGCAACTCCAAAAGTTCTGGGTTTTCAAACAAAAGGATGCCTTCAACTATTATGACCTTTGCACTATCTAGTCTTACCCACTCATCGCTACGAAGATGACGAGTAAAATCATAAGTAGGACGCATTACGCTGTTGCCTTCTTTGAGTGCTTTAAGATGAGTAATAAGCAAATCTGTATCAATTGAATCGGGATGGTCGTAGTTAACTTTAACCCTTTCTTCAAACGGCAAATGTGGGTTATCGGCATAATAGCAATCCATATTAACAAGGACGCCGTCTCCGCCTACTGCCTTTATAACTCTCTCTGCGAGAGTCGTTTTACCACTACCAGTACCACCGCAAAATCCTATTATTAGTCTTTCCATATTTTCACACTTCTTTTTTCTTAGGTATATATGCCACGTGCTTCTTGGTCACGTTTTGCTTTTAGCCAACATTTCTTGCACATTGCAACGTATCTCTCGTTTCCGCCAAGACATACTTGGTCACCACTGAATACTACGTTGCCGTTATCGTCTAGCCTTGCGTTTACCGTAGCTTTACCGCCACACTTACAAACAGACTTGATTTCCGCAATAGAATCGGCAATTTCAAAAAGTCTTCTGCTTCCCGGGAATAAATGCGTCAAAAAGTCTGTTGATAAACCAAAGCATAGAACCGGGACGTCATAATCCATTACAACTTGACTAAGTTGGTCTACTTGGTCGGGTGCCAAAAATTGACACTCATCAACGATAATGACGTTACAATCCCTATTTTCATTAACGTATAAATCATATAGGTTAACTTCTTCCGGCACGGTTATAGCTTCCGCTTGTAATCCTATGCGGGAACGGACTATGGTCGCTCCGTCACGATTATCCACGGACGGCTTAACGAGAAGAACTTTCATCCCACGCTCTTCATAATTAAACTTCGTTATTAGTGCTTGAGCTGTCTTGGAGCATCCCATTGCCCCGAACTTAAAATATAGTTTTGCCATTTTTCATCCTTTCGGTTTATTTCGTTAGTATATTATACATCATAAATCGACTTTTGGAAAGAGTGATTTATTTTCTTTTATATTGTTTTTTCCTATATAAATGCCTATCGTAACGTTATGAGTTGACCACGGAATTCAAAAAGTTAAGAGTGTATTCAACCGTCTTGTCTTTTTGTGCTTTCTTTACTTCTTCGCTCGCAGGACCATCAAAAAACATCGATAATACACTATCGTCGTCCATGGTACTAAAACTCATATGACAACCTTCCAGCATATACTCTTCCCTAGCAAGCGGTAAACGGCTCTTTGCATCAGCCTTCATGTCGCTTGTGAGAACGCCGTCGTTAGTGGCTTCAAGCAACAATACGGGGAGACCGCTGTCTTTTACCGTGTCTTCCATATAACAAAGCGGAGCATATAAAACTACCCCTTTCACCTTGTCCAAATTCTCTTGTGCACGCTTTACTGCTGCACCACCACCCTGAGAGTGTCCGCCTACAAAAAAATGTATGTTTGGGTATCTGGAAAATGCTTTTTCGGTTTCTTCATATAGCATATATGCCAAGCCCATAGGAACTTTTGGTAACACTACAACGTATCCTGCACGAACAAGCGGTACAGCCAAATAATCATAGTGTTCATAAGGAATAGCAGTGCCTATATAAAAGATTAGTCCATACTCTGCTTGTACGCCAACCGGGGTATATCTTACGCAGTCTCTGGCATCCACCTTTTCGTATTCAAAAAAGTTTTCCTTGCTGTAGTCTACGTACTTTACACCCAAGTCTTCTTTGTCGGATTGGAGCACTCCCGCAAGGCACACGGACAGCGTAATTATTGTCATTAAAACGACTATTATCTTTTTCATAATTTCCTTTTAATCCACTAGTTTATTATTGGCACTTTCAACCTTTGGCAAAGTTTTCATAAGCACGAGAGCATATCCAACCGCTATTACGACAATGACGACGCAACTTATGATTTCTTGCATCATACCCTTTGCTAAATCGCTCATAAAAAACGACGTTGCATTCACAAAAGAGTGTGCAACAATACATGGGATTAGCGTTTTGCCACGATAGAATATTACTATAAACAAAAAGCCTACGGCAGTTGCGTATATCACTTGGCAGATATTGGCGACCAAATTTTCTCCACCACTACTAATTAGATTTATAATATGGCCTACGCCAAAGGTCAAGCTGGCAACAATTATAGCTACCTTAAGATTTTCTTTGGCAAGAGCTTTAAACAAGAAGCCTCTAAAAATTATTTCTTCCACAAATCCTACGCATATCATAGCGAGAATAAACATAAATCCTTCCAACATCGAGCCACTTACGCTTACCCCAAACCAAAAATTTACGGATACTATTGCCAAAAGCGGAATAAAGAATAAGAAATTCTTAGGATGAACGTCCGTCTTACAAAGGCCATATTTTTCCCAAAGCTTATTTTTAGCAAGCCAAACGCAAATGACTGCAGATAAAATCGCTAAAAAAACGAAAGTTAAACTCTTGGGTACACCTATCATATCCGACAGCATATCCATTAGACTTGCACCCACAACGTAGATGATTATCCAAATTACCGAAAACCATATTTCACTTTTTAGATATAATTTAGTCATACTCTTCTCCATCTTTTATTATTATAGCATAAGATATCAAAAATTCATAGACTTTTATTTCATCTTCGTTGGGCATATAATCAACTTATTTTTGAACGTTGCATATTGACTTAAATAATATTTTTTGTTATATTTATTATAACAATTTTTAGGAGCACATTATGGCAAAGAGCATCCAAGACGTATTAAAAATGATTAAAGATAACGATATTAAAATGGTTGACTTCAAAATGGTTGACGTCAACGGACAATATCGTCACGTTACCATCCCTGCAGAAAACTTTAGCGAAGATACCATTAAAAGCGGTATAGGCTTTGATGCATCTAACTATGGTTATGCCGTCGTAGAAAAAAGCGATATGGTTTTCATACCCGATACCAATACGGCAGTAATCGACCCCTTCTGCCAAATTCCCACCCTTTCCATGACGGGAAACGCTATGATTATAGATACTCCCAACAATCGTCCGCTTGCTCAATATCCAAGAAATATCGTGCTTGCAGCGGAAAATTATATGCGTTCCGAAGGTATCGCAGACACCATGCTCATCCTTCCCGAATTTGAGTTCTATCTTTTCGACCAAGTCTGTTGGGACGTCCAACCCAATAATATAGGAGTATCTCTCGATACCAACCAATCCTATTGGAATAGTGCAACCCAAGGTCAAGGCGTTATAGTTCCTAAGCAAAAAGCATACCACATTGCAAAGCCCTTCGACCAAGCATACGAGTGCAGGAGTGAAATGTGCATGCATATGAAAGATGCCGGCATAGAAATCAACTATCACCACCCCGAAGTTGCTGCCAGCGGACAATTTGAAATAGAACCCCAACTCGGCGAAATGTCTAAAATGGCAGATGCTACTATGTGGATTAAATACATAATACACAACACTGCTCTAAAACATGGCAAAACTGCAACCTTTATGCCCAAG